>SKZA01000190.1 GCA_007127595.1 Kiritimatiellia bacterium | reverse complement strand
CCCGCCGGTTCGCCGTCGATCAGTACCGTCACCGCCTGCCCGTCTTCATATGCGGGATGCGACAGACGCTCGACCGACCAGTCCGCTATCGCCTGCGCCGCAAATAATCCTTCCAGTACGCCCTTCATCCAGACGAACATCTCGCCCGATTCCAGGTCTCGACGCTTTTCGTACGGCCCGCGGCCCACAGGGCCCATAAGTCCGATGGAAATGCGATCCTCCTCTTTCACCTTGCCGTCGGCCAGCCAGTACGCGCGGCCCGACTCGAAAAACAGCGTTTCCGGAATTTGCCGCGCGTGATTGCGACCGATCGTCTCCACCATTTGCGGAATCAACGACGGACGCAACACCGACTGATCCGCGCTGATCGGGTGTGGCAACACGATGCGGCGTTCGCGATCGCTTGTGTCGAACAGATCGAGCAGGGCGGGGGCCGTCAGGCTGTAATTCATGATCTCGCGCAGGCCGAGACCGGCCAGATTGGATTTCAGGCGGGACAGCGCGCGGCTGGATTGATAATCCGCGTCCGGCACCAGCTCGGAGCGGGGCGACGGCGTCGGCACGTTGTCCAGTCCGTGCATGCGCGCCACCTCTTCGATGAGATCCACGTCACGTTCCAGATCGCGCCGGAACGTCGGTACGCGCGCCGTAAAATGATCGTCGTCCGATTGGGCGATCGCCAGGCCCAACGATTCCAGAATCTGTTGAATCCCGTCGTTGCTGATCGTCATGCCCGTCAATTCGCGCACGAAATCCCAGCGACACGCCACGTCCCATTCCTGGACCGGCTTGGGATACACGTCCACCACGCCGCGCGCGATGCGCCCGCCCGCGTGCTCCGCCATCAAGGCTGCCGCCCGTTGACTCGCCCAATCAACGGTTTGTGCGTCCACACCGCGCTCGAAGCGATAGGATGATTCCGTGGATAGCCCCAGATTGCGCGACGTCGCGCGCGTCAACAAGGGATCGAAACACGCCGCTTCCAGAAGCACCGTCGCCGTATCGTCGCGTATCTCGCTGCCCGCGCCGCCCATCACGCCCGCCACGGCGACCGGCCGTTCGGCGTCGGCGATCACCAGCATGTCGGGTGTCAATTCGCGTTCGATCTCGTCCAACGTCGCCATCTTCTCGCCCGGGCGCGCGCGGCGCACCACGATGCCGCCTTCCTTTAACAGCGTCTGGTCGAACGCGTGCAGGGGATGACCGGTTTCCAGCATCACATAGTTCGTGATATCGACCACGTTATTGATCGGGCGGATATCGGCCAGCGTAAGACGTTTTTGCATCCAGTCCGGGCTCGGCCCGATGTTGATATTCTTGATGATGCGCGCGGTATAGCGCGGACAGCCGTCCGTATCTTCCACGTCCACGCGGGTCAATTGGTCCACCGGCTCATCCGTTTCCGCGAGTTGCACTTCGGGCACCTTCAAGGTCGTCCCGTAGAGGGCGGCGACTTCCCGCGCGATGCCGATCAGGGACAGGCAATCCGGCCGGTTCGGCGTGATTTCCAGGTCGAGCACCGTCTCCGCCGGACCCATCACCTCGGCTAGCGGCGTGCCCGGCGCCCAATGATCAGCCAGCACCACGATCCCTGAATGATCATTCGACAGGCCCAATTCGTCTTCCGCCAGCAACATGCCGTGCGATTCCACTTGCCGGATTCTTGCCTTCTTCAGTTTCGTGCCATCCGGCAGGGTGACGCCGACCGGCGCGAACGCCGCCTTTTGGCCCGCCTTCACGTTCGGCGCACCGCAGACCACTTGCGATTCGGTTTGTCCGTCGTTCACGCGACAGACCGTCAGCCGGTCCGCGTTGGGGTGGGGCTCCACACTCAACACTTCACCGACCACGATCCCGGGAAACTCGCCCCCGACCGTCTCGATCCCTTCCACTTCCACGCCGGAAAACGTCAGCTTATCCGCCAACCCCTGCAGGGTGTCGTCAAACTCCACATATTCCTTCAACCAACTGATCGGTAACTTCATTGTTCCCTCAAAACTGACTCAAATACCGCACGTCGTTCTCGTACAGGTGCCGGATATCCGTGATCCCGAACAGGATCATCGCGATACGTTCGATCCCCATGCCGAACGCTTAACCGGTAACCTCGTCGGGATCGTAGCCGACGGCTTTGAACACGTTCGGGTCCACCATGCCCGCGCCCGCAATCTCGATCCAGCCGCTGTTCTTGCACACGCGACAGCCTTTGCCGTGGCAGACATGACAGGAGAAATCGACTTCCACGCTTGGTTCCGTGAACGGGAAGAAATGCGGGCGGAACCGTACCTTTGTGTCCGACCCCATCGCCTCGCGCGCGAAATGCGATAAATCGCCTTTCAGGTCCGCGAGCGACACGTTCTTGTCCACGTACAGCCCTTCGATCTGATGAAAATTCGCGCTGTGCGTCGCGTCCGGCGTGTCGCGCCGATAACAGCGGCCCGGCGCAATGATCCGGATCGGCGGCGGATGCGACAGCATGTACCGGACCTGTACCGGCGACGTGT
>SKZA01000267.1 GCA_007127595.1 Kiritimatiellia bacterium | reverse complement strand
TCTTTGTGTTGGCCCCGAACCTGACCATCTATAAGAAGCTGTACGACGATTTTACGCCGAACACGCCCAAGTACGTGTTCACCGGCATTTCCGAATTCGCGGTCGAGCCGCCGGTCCTGATCACCGGCGATAACTTCGAGTCCGGCGTAGGCGTCCGTCGCGGCGTGCTGCCCGGCATGGACCTCGGCGTCCATATCAACCTGTTCAATATTTCCAAGATCAACTCGGAAGTCCGCGGCGGCAAATCGCCGCGCATGAAGCGGCTGCATGAGTATATCGGCGAGAGTTATTTCGATTATCTGGCGGGCTTGGACGATCTGGTGCTGATCATGGATGAGTCGCACCGGTACCGCGCGTCGGCGGGTATCCGCGCCAGCAATGAGTTGAAACCGATCATGGGGCTGGAATTGACGGCCACGCCGTTTGTCGAGACGAGCAAAGGTCCGGTCCAGTTCCAAAACGTCATTTATGACTATCCCTTGGCGTTGGCGATGGAAGACGGCTTCGTCAAGGAACCGGCGGTCGTGACGCAGAAGAATTTCGATCCCAAGCAGTTCACACCAGAACAGATCGAACGGATCAAGCTGGAGGACGGGATTCGATTGCACGAGAATACCAAAGTCGAACTGGAAACCTACGCCCGACAAACCGAGCGCCACATCGTCAAACCCTTCATGCTGATCATTGCGCGGGACACCACGCACGCGGGCCAGTTGATGCAGATGATCCAGTCCGACCAATTCTTCGACGGACAGTACAAGGAGAAGGTCATTCAGGTGGATTCCAGCAAGACATGGGCGGAAGAAGATGAAATGATCGAGCGCCTGTTAAAGGTCGAGCATTCGGAAGAACCCACCGAGATCGTGATTCATGTGAACATGCTGAAAGAAGGATGGGACGTCACCAACCTCTATACCATTGTTCCGCTTCGCGCCGCGAATGCCCGCATCCTGATTGAGCAATCCATCGGGCGCGGTCTGCGCCTGCCGTATGGGCGACGTACCGGAGTCAGCACGGTGGATCGTCTGAACATTGTGGCGCACGACCGGTTTCAGGAGATTATTGACGAGGCCAATCGCCCGGATTCGACCATTCGATTGAAGCAAATCGTATTGGACCCGGAAAAGGACCTTCAGAAAACCCGCACGGTGGTATCGGTCTCTACGCTGGCTGAAGCCATTGGCCGGGCTCCTGTCCCGGCTGTGCCCGGCCTGTCCCAAAAGGAACAAACGAAGCCTGTGTTTGAGTCCGAACCGGAGCGACAGGTTGCGCAAGCCGCTGTGGATATCATCGGAAGGTACGAGCATCTGCCATCGCTCACCTATCTTCAGAAGGAAGACGTGCAAAAGCGCATCGCCGAAGAAGTCGCGGAGTACATAGCGCCTATTCAGCAGACGTTGCCCGGCGTAACCGAGAAGCCCGATATCGCCGCCATTGTGGCCAAAACCGTTGACCTGGTCGTCAACCGGACCATAAATATCCCGCGTATTCTGGTTGTGCCGAAAGGCGAGGTTACGGTTGGATTCACTCCCTTCAAGCTTGATTGCAGCGCGATCAATTTCCAACCCGTTGAGCGCGACCTGCTCATACGTCACCTCCGAACACATGAGCAGGAAACGTTGAGCTACGGCGGCGCTCGACAACAGGAACTCCGCCCGGAAGATCACATTGTTTATGGCCTGATTGATTACGATGACGTGTCCTACGACACGCACGCCGACCTGTTGTACGATCTGGCCGGTCAAATGGTGGCGCATCTGCGCTCGTACCTATCCGAAGAAGACGCGCTGAACGTACTCATCTATCACCAGAAACAGTTGGCCGCCTTTATTCATGCGCAAATGTTGGCGCATCAATGGGAGAAGGCCACCGATTACGAGGTCGTCGTAAGCAAGGGATTTACGGAGTTAAAGCCATCCGCCTTCACCTCATCGGATGGCAATTATCACGATTTTCGGGAAACCGTTGCCGATAAATCACGCATCGCGCAGATGATATTCGTCGGTTTCAAGCGATCTCTTTTCTCGAAGCAAAAGTTCCAATCCGACAGTGAGCGAAAGCTCGCCGTGATTCTGGACCGCGAAAGCGAGAAATGGTTCAAGCCCGCTTTGGGTCAATTTCAGATATTCTACAAGTCCGGCACGGATCACCCGGAGTACGTGCCGGATTTCGTGGCTGAAACGGATGCCTGCATCTACCTGCTGGAACCCAAAGCTCGCAATGACATGACGGACGCAGACGTTTTGGCAAAGAAAGATGCCGCGGTCAGGTGGTGCGTCCACGCATCCGCCCATGCGGAAAAGAACGGCGGCAAGCCGTGGAAGTATCTATTGATTCCGCACGATGCCATTACGGACAACATGACCTTGTCTGGACTCGCCAGCCAGTTTCACGTCACGTCATAGGACAGGAAGAGGAAGAGCGCGCGCCCCCCGTGGAGCCCGCCAAAGGCGGGTCATAAACGTCATCCCCTCGTCCATGACACTGGTCTCCTTCCACGGCATACGGCAC
>SKZA01000333.1 GCA_007127595.1 Kiritimatiellia bacterium | reverse complement strand
TTTCGCGCGGCGGCTTCATTGTTGCCGCGACATTGAGTTTCGCGCATACGCTCGGGGAATTCGGCGCCATCCTCATGATCGGCGGCAGCATTCCGGGCCGTACGAAAGTCTTGTCCATCATGATCTATGACCATGCCGAAGCCATGAACTACGCGGCGGCACACCAACTATCGTTGCACCTCCTCGCCTTCGCATTCCTCGTGCTATTCATCGTCTATGCCGTCAACCGCCGCTTCGATGTCGTCCGCCCATGAACCTTGAAGTCACAGCCCAACTCCAATACGGCGCGTTCACCCTCGACGTGAACAACACGTTCCCGTTACAGGGCGTCACGGCCCTGTTTGGCCGGTCAGGCTGCGGCAAGACGACGCTACTGCGCGTCATCGCCGGGCTCGAACGTCCCCGCGGCGCGCTTGTCCGGTACGGCGATCAGTCTTGGCAAAGCGACGCGTCATTCCTCCCGCTCGCCAAACGGCGGATCGGTTTGGTATTTCAGGAACACAGCCTACTGCCTCACCGTGACGTGCGCGGCAATCTCGAATACGGGTACAAACGCACGCCGCCGGAGTTGCGCCGCCTGCACCTGCCGGAAGTCGCGGAATTGCTTGGTATCGGGGATCTGCTCGAACGGCGCATCGATCAATTGTCCGGCGGACAACGGCAACGCGTGGCCTTGGGCCGAGCCTTGCTGTGCAGTCCGCAGTTACTGCTACTCGACGAACCGCTCGCCGCGCTCGACACGCAGACCAAACGCGAGATCATGCCGTTTCTCACCCGCCTGTCCCGCGAAGCGCGCGTTCCGATCCTGCTCGTGACCCATGTGCCCGACGAAGTCGAGCGACTCGCCGACCGTGTGGCCTTCATGCACGACGGACGCGTCGAACGGGTGGAAGAATTACATGACGCGCTCACGCGCCCCGACTCGCCGCTGTTTGACGAGGAAGGTCCTGTATCCGTCCTTGAAGGCTCTCTATCCACTCCCGACGACGAAGGTCTTTGCCAATTTGAGTGCGACGGGGTGTCCTTGCGTGTCCCCGATCCCGGTGGAATGCCCGACACCGGGCCGCAGCGACTGCGCATTCGCGCGCGCGACGTGATTCTCGCCGTGGACGATCCGAAAGGGATCAGCGTTGTCAATCATCTGCCCGTCACCATCGAAGCCGTGCATCCCGGTCCGCGCGGCGAGAGTCTCGTCGTCACTCGCCTTGCCAACGGCCAGTCGCTATTGGCGCATATCACCACCGCCTCATTGCGCCGTCTCGGCCTCTCCGCAGGCGGACGTTGCATCGCCCTCATCAAATCCCTCGCCCTCCACCAGCCGACGGGGCCCGCCCCACGTTGAAATCGCCCTATTCGGTTTTGCCATGTCGAGCGGAGTCCGGAGCTTGTCGAGGGACGGAGTCGAGACATCCCGGAACCGCGCCAGTCACCGCCGCACGGGGACAGCATCCAGGATCCAAGAAGGCCACGGTAGTTGCCGGAGAAAGAGATTTCTCGACTCCGTCCCGATACCCGCCTTACGGCGTGATCGGGACTCCGCTCGAAATGACGAGAAAGGCTATAAAGATTCAAAACCCTGAATCCGACCTCTATGCGGGTACTCTTAATAGCGGAATCGGCACCTCTCCAGACGTGACAACGCGCGCAGGCGGCGGTATACATGGGATGCCATTTTCCAATCGTTGGAAGCCCGAACGGGTGGTTTTTCCAATCGTTGGAAAATTTTGAGCGATTTTTTCCAATCGTTGGAAAAATCCGGGGCAATTTTTCCAATCATTGGAACTTCTTGTTATGCAACAGATTGAGACCATCAAAGAACAGGCGCTGGCGGAACTCGCGGCGGCGACGGATGCGTCCGCACTTGAGGCGGTGCGGATCAAGTATATCAGCCGCAAGGGACTGATCCCGGACCTGATGAAGCACCTGAAAGAGATTCCGCCCGAAGATAAGCGCGCGTACGGGCAAAAGGTCAATGACCTCAAGAACACGTTCGAGGAGCAGTTCGCCGCGCGCAAGGCCGAGATCGAAGCGGCCAGCGCCTCGGCGCAGGCCGCCGGGTTCGATGTCACCCTCCCCGGCCAGTGGCGCGGGCTCGGGTCCCGCCATCCGATTACCCAACTGATCGAGCGTGCGACGGAAATCTTTCAGGCGCTCGGCTTTACCGTCGCCGACGGACCGGACATTGAGACGGTATTCAACAACTGCGACGCGTTGAACCATCCGCCCGGGCATCCGGCACGGGACGCGAAAGACACGTTCTATCTAGACGATCCGAACCTGCTCTTGCGCACGCACACGTCCCCGGTACAGGTGCGGTACATGTTATCGCACCCGCCGCCGATACGAATCATTGCGCCGGGGCGCTGTTACCGGCGCGACACGCCGGACGCGACGCACAGCGCGAATTTTCATCAGATTGAAGGGCTGTACGTGGACAAGAAAGTATCGCTCGCGGATTTGAAGGGCGATCTTTCGCATTTCGCGCGCGAGGCGATGGGGCCGGACACAAAGGT
>SKZA01000086.1 GCA_007127595.1 Kiritimatiellia bacterium | reverse complement strand
GTCATTATGGCTACGTCCAGGAAACTGCTGATCGTTCAACTCGCCGCGTTCGGGAAGAATATCGCTGAACGTGTCCGGCGAGCGCCCGGAGACATGTCATTCCGCTCCACCGCGCCCGTCTTTCCCGCCGTTACCTGTACGGCTCAGGCCTCGTTCCGGACGGCGTCCCGCCCCTCCGCGCATGGCATGATCGCAAACGGCACGTATCATGAGCGGTTGAAGAAGATTCTGTTTTGGGAACAGGCGGCTTCGCTGGTTGACGGGGAACGTATATGGGACGCGTTCCGTGCGCGCGGGGGGCGTGTCGGCATCATGTTCTGGCAGCAAAGCCTCGGAGAATCGGCGGACCTGATCGTTTCACCTCGGCCCATTCACAAGCATAGCGGCGGGATGATTCAGGACGTCTACACGGAGCCGCGCGGGCTGTATCCGCGCCTTTGTGAGGCCGTTGGCCGAAAGTTCAATCTCATGCATTACTGGGGCCCGTTGGCTTCACGCAAATCGAGCGAATGGATTGTGGACGCTGTATGCGCCGTCCTCAACATGCCGGGCGTGGCGCCGGACCTGTTGCTTACCTATCTGCCGCACATGGATTATGACCTGCAACGGCACGGCACGACACATCCGAAAGTGAATCGCGCGATCGACGAGTTGGAAGGCTACCTGACGCGTCTGTACGACGCGGCGCGCGCCGGCGGATATGAAGTGTTGTTCGTGGGCGATTACGCCATTGGCGATGTGACGCACGGCGCCGTCTATCCCAACACGGCGTTGCGCGAGGCGGGCCTGTTTCTGACGCAGAACGTGAAAGGGATGGCCTATCCGGATTTCTTTGCGGGCAAGGCGTTTGCCATGGTGGATCATGAGGTGGCCCATGTGTACGTGCCCGACCGGGCGTCGCTGGACCGCGCGCGCGCCGCGCTGTCCGGTCTGGACGGGGTCGCCGAGGTGTTGGACCGCGAGGAGCAGGTTGCATGGGGCATCGACCACCCGAACAGCGGCGATCTCCTCCTCGTCGCCCATGACGGTTATTGGTTTGCCTATCCATGGTGGACGGATCGGCGCGAGGCCCCGGATTTCGCTTCGCACGTTGATATTCACAACAAGCCGGGTTTTGACGCATGCGAGTTATTCTTCGGCTGGCCGCCGGGCAGTGTGAGCATGGACACGGCAAAAGTGCGCGGGTCGCACGGTCGGGTGGGCGAAGGCCGCGAGATTGCCTGGGCTTCAACGATTGATTTCCCGGATCAGCCGGCCGATGTCATCGATATTGCCCGCTACGTACAGGCGTGGTTGTCGGAGGAAAAGTAAACGGAAGTGCGCAGGTCACCCCGAGCGAAGTCGAGGGGTCTCATGCCTGCGCCAGTCACCGTTATCTTTCGCCGGTGCGAATGCAGCGCCGCTTGGCGGGATTTCGGGATGCCTAAGCTGATTCGACTGCGCTCACGGCAGGCAAGCTCGGCATGACAGATCCCTTCTATCTTCTTTTCCTCTTCCGTGCCACCACTCGCCGCCTGCTCAATTCGCCAAGGTGTTTACGACGACGAACTCCTTGCGTTCATCTGCTTGGATCTTGGCGGCGAACGCAGTCGGGTCATGGTCGAAGAAGATGGCTGTGTTCTCCCGGGCTGCGCGCGGGAGCCATTCCCGTTTCCAGCGGCGTGTGTCCAGCGGATACGTGTCGTATGCCGTCTGAAACACCATCCGCAAGTGATGTTGCGTCGGGCATACGTCGCCGGTGAACATGAGATGGCGTACTTCGCCGAACGTCTCCGCGCTCGGATGCCGAATGTGCAAGGCGTCGTCTTCCAGGTGGATGACGCAATGACCGCGCGTGTGGCCGCTGCTGCGGAGCATGCGGATGCCCGGCAAAATGTTTGGTTGAGCATCTTGCACGAGGTGAAGGTGATCGGCGGGGAGCTGTTTAAGCGGCGCCAAGGTGTCGGCGGGATACGATTTGTACAGCAACGGGTCGCCCGATGTGGCGTCCGTCCATTCCTGTTCATGCGCGTAATGCACGGCATTTGGAAACGTCCAAGACACGTCGCCGTCCGATGAGACAAGACCGATCCCGCCCGCATGGTCCCAGTGCAGATGCGTCAGGATAACAAAGTCGATGGCCTCGGGAGCGTGTCCAAGCTGGCGCAGGGCGTCCATCAGCGGCCAGTCGCGTGTCATCCCGTGCAGGCCCAGTTCCTTGTCGCTGAATAGGGTCGGATCGCCGCACCCGGTGTCGAGCAGACCCAGGCGCCCGTCGTTCAGTTCCACGAGCAACACATTCGCGTTCTGGGGTATCCCGTTACGGTCATTGGGCGGGATGCAATTCGCCCAGATCGGCTTGGGGACCAGGCCGAACATGGATCCACCGTCGGAAGTGAAACGGGAAGCAATGAGCGGGGTGACCTTCATGTCGTCACCCTAGCCATTTTTGCGCCGCTTGCAAGCCTGTGTCCGGCGTGGTACGATTTCCCCCATGACCACACCAGAAAAAAAACGCCCTTCCGGTTGTTACTGGTT
>SKZA01000352.1 GCA_007127595.1 Kiritimatiellia bacterium | reverse complement strand
CGGCGTTCCTGCGTGTTAACCTGCGCTTTCGACTCGATGTATTCGAGTTCGATGTATTCCACATCGGTCATGTCGCGAACCTGCTGATGGCAGTCGGGCGGGACGCCGAGGTCGACGATCGACAATGGGCGCCGCGTGCCGGCGATATGCTCGGCGTACAGAACGGGGTGGGGAGCGGCGGTGGCGGCAATAATTCCGCTGACTCCGTCGAGTAAATGATGTAATTGGTCCAGTCCGCTGCCGAATCCTCCGACTTCCTGCGCCAGCGTCATTGCGCGTTCCGGACAACGGCTGGTGACCCGTACGGGCGACTTCCCGCGTTTGCCGAGGTAGCGTGCCACACTGCCGGCAATGGAGCCGGAGCCCACGACGGCGATCGGTTCGCCCGGAGGCACACGCGCCATCAACTCGCGGGCGGCGAGGGCGGATAGGGAAGTGAGATTGCGGTCGATCCCACTTTCACGGCGCGCGCGGCGCGCGAGGGCAAGCGCGTCCTGAAAGAGGCGGTCCAGTTTGCAGCAGTCTGCGCGTCGGGCGCCGCGAAAGTTCTTGTACGCGCTGCGCACCTGACCGAGAATTTCCAGCTCGCCAAGAATACGACTTTCAAGCCCTGCGGCAATGCGGGCCAATCGCTCGAAGGCCACGGCGTCCTGCCATTGCTGGGAAGTCTGCAATTCGGGGATTTCCACGTGTTGGCAACTGAAGAACTCCAGTCGCTGGCAGGTGTTCAGGATCAATAGGGGCCGGCCCAGGGACTGAAGCCGGTGAATGGCTTCCACGCGCTGTTCCGGGTGATCCGTATCAATCTGGCATCCGACTAATTGCATCTTTAATCAGGTTCCGCATTCCCTCTATGTCGTTTTCGGCGATCAACGCAGGGAGGCGTTCATCGCCGGCTATCTCCTTAAGCATAGTCATGCGTGCGCCGCTCGGTGGCAGCGCGCTCCGTGCCTCGGCGATCAGCAACGCCGCATTACACCAGCCGGGGCCCAGACGTTGTTCGAGCAGGCGGCGTAATGTCGCCGATAGCGCCGGGGCCTCGCCGCCGCTGGCAATGGCCAGAATCAGCGGGCCACGCATGATTAACGCGGGATAGTATACATCGCACGATTCAAGTTTGTCCATTGCGTTCAGCGGGATTCTGCGCGGGCGGCACCATGCGGCGAGTGTTTGGCCAAGCGCTTCATCCATCGTGGACTCGATCACCAAATCAACATCCGCGACATCCGATTCCTGCGTTTCCCGCTCATAGAATACGACCCGCTCATCCGTTTGGGCCATTTCCCGCGTCGCCTGTGTGGGATTTGTAGCGACAACGGTAATGCGGGCCCAGTCAAAGAGCAGGGCGGTGGCCAATCGGCTTTCACCCAACGTATCGCCGCCTACGAGCAGGAGGTGCTTCCCGGTAGTGACAAAGGATAGGGGAAACGCTTTGTGCCTAGATAATGTACTCATCGAATTCGGGTGCGGGCGGCTTCTTGACGGGTTCGCAGATCATACCCGCCGCCACCGTCCGGTGCGACACCTCGTCGATCAGAATAAAACTTCCGGTCTGGCGGTTCCGGTCATACGCGTCAAACAGCAAGGGCGTGGTCGTTCGGATAGTGAGCCGGCCGATTTCATTCAAGTTCAGTGTCCCGGCCGTGTCATCCTCTCCAAGGGTCTCCACATCCACCCGATGCTGAACCTTCCGCACCATACACCGCACAGTGTGCGTCGTGTGTTTAAGGAGATATTTACGGGAAAGGTGCAGGGGCTGTTCGTCCATCCAGCAGACCATGGCGTCCAACTGCGCGTCAACGTAGGGCAGGTTGTGGGGATGCACGATCATGTTGCCCCGGCTGATGTCGATCTCGTCGCCAAGCCGGAAGGTCACCGACATCGGCGCGTACGCCGTCTCGAGAGCGCCGTCAAAGGAATGTATGCCGGTGATGGTGGAGCGTCGTCCCGACGGCAGTACCATAACCGGATCGCCGACCTTGAATACGCCGCCCGCAATCTGACCGGCGAAACCGCGAAAGTCGTGATGCTCCGTGGTGTGAGGCCGAATGACATACTGTACCGGGAACCGTCCGTCCGTCAGGTTGCGATCATTTGCAATATAGACCTCTTCGAGGTGGTTCAGCAGGGTGGGTCCTTCGTACCAAGGCATATTCGTTGAACGGGTTACAATGTTGTCGCCTTTTAGTGCGCTGACGGGAATGAAGGTGATGTCCTGTGTCTTGAGCCGCGTGCCGAAATCGGCGAAATCCTCCTCGATTCCGTCGAATACGCTTTGGTCATAATCGACCAGATCCATCTTGTTCACACATACGAGCAGATGCGGGATACCGAGCAGCGACGCGATATACGCGTGCCGCCGCGTCTGTTCAATGACGCCTTTGCGCGCGTCGATCAAAATGATGGCCAGATTGGCCATGGACGCCCCGGTAACCATGTTCCGGGTGTACTGCACATGGCCCGGCGTGTCGGCGACGATGAACTTGCGGCGCGGCGTGGCGAAATAGCGGTACGCCACGTCGATGGTAAT
>SKZA01000130.1 GCA_007127595.1 Kiritimatiellia bacterium | reverse complement strand
TCTATACGCCCTACAGCAGCACGTATGCGAACTCGAATGTCATCCTCGCCGCGCTCGGCATTTTCATTGCCGGTTTTGCCTCGATCATGACCGGCCTCAACTTCATCGTCACCATTCACAAGATGCGCGCGCCCGGTCTGACCTGGTTCCGCTTGCCGCTCTTTGTGTGGGCGCATTACGCAACCTCCATCATTATCATCCTCGGGACGCCGGTCGTCGCGATCACCATCCTGCTCGTAGCCGTGGAACGCATCTTTTCGGTCGGCATCTTCGATCCCGCGCTGGGCGGCGATCCGGTATTGTTTCAGCACCTCTTCTGGTTTTATTCGCATCCGGCGGTGTACATCATGATTCTGCCCGGCATGGGGGTGATCAGCGAAATCATTGCGTGCTTCTCCCGTAAACGTATCTTCGGCTATCCCGTTGTCGCCATGTCGAGCCTGGCCATCGCCATCCTCGGCTTCTTCGTCTGGGGCCATCACATGTTCGTCAGCAGTCAGTCCATGTACGCCGGGATGATCTTCTCGTTCCTTTCTTTCCTGGTCGCCATCCCTTCCGCCATCAAGGTGTTCAACTGGGTGTCCACCATGTACGGAGGATCGGTGAAACTGGATACGCCAATGCTGTACGCCCTCGGCTTTCTTGGACTATTTCTCATCGGCGGATTGACGGGCCTCTTCCTGGCGACGATGGCCGTGAATGTACACGTGCATGACACCTATTTCGTGGTCGCCCATTTCCATTACGTCATGGTCGGCGGCATGGTTATGGCCTTTTTTGGCGGGCTTCACTTCTGGTGGCCCAAGATCACCGGGAAACTGTTCCCTGAATTCCTCGGACGCGTCACCGCCGTCGTCATCTTCATCGGCTTCAACCTGACCTTCTTCCCGCAGTTTATTGTCGGCTATCTGGGCATGCCGCGCCGGTACCACGTGTATCCGGAAGAGTTTCAGATGCTGCACATCATGTCCACCGGCGGTTCTTCCGTCTTGGCTCTGGGCTACATGCTCATGGCCGTGTACCTGCTCTATTCCCTCGTGATGGGGCCCAAGGCGTCACGGAATCCATGGAAAGCCGCCGGGCTGGAATGGACGACGCCGTCGCCTCCGCCCGCACATAACTTTACGGAGCAGCCCGTGGTGAAACACGAGGCCTACGCGTATACGGAAGAAGAAGTCTATCAGGACGACGCCGAACCGGAGGAAAAGACTCATGGCTGACGGGCACAGTCATCCGGCGCATCTGGCGCATCATTTTGATTCTGTGGAACAGCAGCGCGAATCATCGTCGCTGGGTATGTGGTTGTTTCTGGCGCAGGAAGTCATGTTCTTCGGCGGCCTGTTTGTGGCGTACGCCGTCTATCGGTTCAAGTACCATGAGGCCTTTGCTGTCGCCAGCAGCCATCTGAGCATCGCGTGGGGCGCCCTGAACACCGTTGTCCTCATCTTCAGCAGTCTCACCATGGCCCTTGCCGTGCGCGCCGCGCAACTGGGCGACAAGAAGAAGATTATCCATTATCTGCTGGCCACTATCTTCCTCGCGTGTGTCTTCCTTGGGGTGAAAGGCATTGAATACACCGGGAAGTACCACGACCAACTCGTGCCCGGCCCGACCTTCCATTATGAACCGGACTTCGACAAGTACACCGTGCCGGTGACCGCTGAAACGGCGCACCCGAATTTCACCGGCCATGTGCATCTCTTTTATTCGTTCTACTTCGTCATGACCGGCATGCACGCGTTGCACATGGTCATCGGTATCGGCATCATGATCTGGCTGATCGTCAAGGCGCAGCGGGGCCGGTTCTCGCGCGAGTATTATGCGCCGGTGGAAATGACCGGATTGTATTGGCACTTTGTGGATATCGTCTGGATCTTCCTGTTCCCGTTGTTGTATCTGGTGTGGAGGCATTGATGAGCGAAAACGGTCAACCGCATATCGCGCCGCTGAAAACCTACATCAACGTCTTTGTGGCCTTGATGGTGTTGACTGTTTTGACGGTGTGGGTTGCGTTTTATGATCTCGGGGCGTTCAATATCGTGGTCGCCGTGACCATCGCGTCCATTAAGGCCTATGTGGTGGTGTTGTATTTCATGCACGTGAGGTACAGTGCGCAGATCATCTGGCTTACGGCCGCCGCCGGGTTCATCTGGTTCGTGATGATGTTGGCGTTGACCTTGGCGGATTATGCGACGCGCGGCTGGCTTCCGTTCCCGGAACCGTGGTAGATAACCAGTGGCTGCGGTCGCAGAAGCATGTAGATCCATGCTGAAAACGGTCTTCGCGAGCGAAGACCCTACGAATAAATGTAGGGGCCGCGCTTGCGCGGACCGGCAGAAGGTCCAACAAGCCTTGTGATGAACATGCTGGCTTGAAGGCGCGACGCCCTCGTCGCGCATGCGATTCGATTGATTTGTCACCCGACGAGGGCGTCGGGTCTCCAATGGCAGGCAAATAACATGAAAGAAATGTCAATGTCCGCACTGGCCGCTATCCAGCCGTCGCCCGATCCTGCGCGTTCGCCGCACTTGATCTGGGTCCATCGCACGGCCTTGTTGGTCGCCTTCTTTGCCCTCCTGCTGATCTCTTTCGGCGGGCACGTTACGACGATCGACGCGGGCGATACGGAACCCGCATGGTCGTTCCGGTTCTGGGATTGGTTCGTGTCGTGGGCGCAACTCGAGGGCGGGCACTTTTATGAAATGACGCATCGCCAGCTGGGTACAATCGTCGGCTTCCTAGCGATCCTCATGGTCGGCCTCATGTGGCGCTTTGAAAAGCGGGCCTGGGTACGCCGATTGGGATATGTTGCACTGGCGTTAATCATTGTGCAGGGCATTCTGGGCGGCATTCGTGTGCTGGTTGTTTCCGATCCCTCCGTACAAGAGACGGCGATGCAGGCCACCGGCGTGGCCGATCCATTCGGTGTGCGCGTATTGTTCGGTATGGTGCATGCCACATTGGGTTTGATCCTCTTTGCATTGCTGATTGGCATCACGGATATGACGTCCGGTCGTTGGTTTGAGCCGCGCGTACGCGTCAGCGAACGCGCCGCCCGCCTCGTGCGCGGCTTGGCGGTACTGACCATAGCCGCGCTTGTGTTGCAGGTCATTTTGGGCGCCTGGCTCCGACATGCGGGTTGGCAGGTCGCGGTCATCATTGTACATGCCGTGGGCGCTTTGGCTGTGGCGCTTTTCGTCCTCATGTTGGCCGTCGTGGCCTTCGGGTTGGATCGAAAGGCTGCGCTGGTGCGGAAACCGGCATTTGTGCTCGCCGCCCTGGTGCAGGTGCAGATCTTCTTCGGTATCTTCTCCTTTGCGTTACCGGAACTTGCGCCGGTGCGTACCCTGCATCATATCGTCGGTGCGCTCCTGTTGGCGGTTAGCGCGATCATTGCTTTTCGCGCCTGGCATGTTTTGGAATCCGTTCATGAAGACGTTTAAACCCTATTTCGAAATGTCGAAGATGCGGATCGTGACCATGGTCCTGGTCACGTCTTCCATCGGCTATTTTCTCGGCGCGCGCGGGGTGGGGGACGTCCGGTGGGTGGTCTGGGCGCTTTCGTTGCTCGGTACCGGCATGGCCGCCGCAGGAGCGGCCTGTCTGAATAACTATCTGGAGCGCGACCTGGATGCGCGGATGGAGCGGACGCGGCGCAGGGCGTTGCCCGCGGGCGCGATCGATCCGGTCAGCGCATTGATGTACGGCATCGTCATGGTTTTGGGCGGTGTCACGCTGCTGGTATGGCAGGTGAACCTGCTATGCGGTTTCCTCGTGTTGCTCACCGCCTTTCTGTACGTGCTCGTGTACACCCCGATGAAGCGTTGGACCTGGCTCAACACCTCAGTCGGCGCCATTCCCGGGGCGCTCCCGCCCGTCAGCGGGTGGGCGGCGGCGACCGGGCAGCTCGATGTGGGCGCGTGGGTCTTGTTCGCCATCCTCTTTGTCTGGCAACACCCGCATTTCTATGCCATCGCATGGATGTACAAGGACGACTATCGGGAGGCCGGATTTAGAATGTTGCCGGTTATTGACCCGTCGGGGCAGCGGATGTTTCGCCATATTCTCGCGCATTCCGCTGTGTTAATCGTCGTGGCGGCCCTGCCGACGTTCATCGGAATGACGGGCTGGATCTATCTCATTGGCGCGTTCTTGCTGGGGTTGATGATGCTGGAAGTCGGTATTCGCCTTTGGCGAACGCACAGTATGGCCGACGCGCGTAACGTCTTGCGGGCGTCCGTGTACTATCTCCCGCTCCTGCTGGTCATGATCGCCCTGGATGTTGTGTTGTAGTTCGGTGTTTCAGACGTTTCCTGCAATATGGGTAGACGCTTACGAGAGAACATTTCGCTTGGAGGGACGCGCTTCCGCGCGTCCGGGTCACGCGGAAGCGTGACCCTCCAATGTGAGATCATTTCTGAGACACCACACTCGCCGATGGTTCGGCTTGCCGAGCATCCGTTCGCATCCGGTAGGGCGAACCCTCTGGGTGAGCCGGGATGGCCAATTGGTCACATGCCGTCTTAACATCGAACATCCAACATTGAACGTTCTGAAGATGGCCGGAGGGGCACTTATAGGGACAGACACTTTTTTCTCTTCCTCCCTCTCCCCTTGGGGAGAGGGCCGGGGTGAGGGGGGCGGAAACGTTTAACGTCCAACCTTGAACGTTCAACGTTAAACGTTATAACGTCCGTGGGGAAAGGGACAGACACTTTCCACGGATCGAACGAAATATGATCGAACTACACCACATTCCCACCATCAACGCCTCGCTCAACGGTGTGGCCACCTGTTTTCTGTTCGCCGGATGGATCTTCATCAAGCGCGGCGACCAAAAAAGGCACATGCAGGCCATGATCGCCGCGCTCGCCGTCTCGGCGCTCTTTCTCGGCTTCTACCTCTATTACCACTTCAATGTCGGGGCCGTAACACGCTACGAACGGCAGGGCATCCTGCGCCCCATCTATTTCTTCATTCTATTCAGCCATATCCCGCTCGCCATGCTCGTGGTTCCAGGCTGTCTGGCCGCCGTCTGGCATGCCTACCGAAAAAACTTCCGTAAACACGTCAAAATCACGCGCTGGCTGTGGCCGGTATGGATGTATGTGTCTATCACCGGTGTACTCATATACTTGATGTTATACGTGTTTCATTGACACAAAAGTCAAGGAACATATTGATTTGCATGAATTTGCGTAAATTGCTTGACTCACGCTCGGAAACCTTATAGCCTCACATACTTCATAGCTACTATTCAGCTCTTGTATCATGTAAGGCGGAAAGCGAGACTGTGGCGGCAATCAAATCTCATAACGCTTGGGCGGTTATCATAGCTTGTGGCAAATCCGAACAGATTGCGCAGGATGTGGATACCGCTTTTCTTCAGTTAGGTGAACAGCCGATTCTCGCTCATTCCCTGATTGCCTTTGAGCGGTGCCATGAAATTGCGGGCATTGTCGTGGTCGCCTCCAAGGATCGCCTTGAATCCGTTGTCGGCATGGCGCGCATGTACGGGACCCCGAAGCTGAAAAAGATCGTGGGTGGCGCCATTCAGAAGACGAGTTCGATCAAAGCGGGATTGAGCGCGCTGGAAGACGAAGATGCTTCGATCATCGTCCTGCATGAAGCTTCACAGCCGTGTGTCACGCCTCACGTAATTTCGGAAACCATCAAAGGCGCCAAGCGTTATGGTCTGGCGGCCGCGGCCGAGAAGATGGATATCCCGGTGGCGGTGGTGCCCAAAGGCCTCAAGGCGTCCAAGAGCCTCAATGGGAACAGCGTCTGGGCCCTGGAAATGCCCGTGGCCATCAAGCGGGATCAACTGGAGAAGATGCTGGGGACCGGCAAGGGTAAGGCCAAAGTCGAGGAATCGGACTTTGCCGAAAAACTCTACAAAGGCGCGTATCTGGTTCAGACCGACCGACCCAACCTCCGCATCCGCACCGTTTCCGACATTCAGATCGTCTCCGCCGCATTACGGGTGTGAGGTGGCATGGTTGATCGGGACGTTTCCTATCGTTGGAAAGCAACCGCCCCGCACTTCTCCCCAAGACGCCCCACGACCTTGGTCGTGGGAGTCGAACGCTGAACCAGCGACTATTTGCAGCAATAAGGAGAGCCCATTTTGAGCAAGCTGAGGAAGAATCCCGTGCTTGCTCCTGGAGGGCTCATTACACACGCGTGGTGCAGTGCGGGAAAAGCAATCCTTGCGTTCCCACGACACAAGGTCGTGGGGGCGCACAAAATACGATAAGGGGACACACTGGTGGTGAGATATGCGTGCAAACCATTAACCATCAACCATTCTTCCCCACGTGCGCGTCGAAAAAGCCCCATTCCAGCTCCATGGCCTTGCGATACGCCGCTTCCACCCCTTGCGAGGGCGTGGCATACCGGTTCAGCAGCGTCTCCAGTTGTGAGGCCAGTGCGTCAAAGCCGGGATCGGAGTAGGTGGTGATCCAATCCGCATACCGATGTTTCGCGTCCGGAAATTCGGTCTTCAACGATTGCCCGAGAAAAGCGTAGAGCCGCATGCAGGGCGTCATGGCGGCACACGTCAAACCCGGATCGCCGGATCGCGACGCCTGGTCCAGAAACTCCGTATAGGCGAGGGTGGCCGGCTCCGGCCGTACATCGGTCAGGTTGACCTGCCATTGCTCGGCATATTTCGCATGCAGTTTCAGTTCCTCGAGCACGCCCTGGATCAGCTCGGCGAAGGTGTAGAGCCCGTACCGGTCGGGACTGTCCGCCAATGCGCGCGCGTACGCTCTGGCAAAGGCTTCGAGGAAGAAGGCGTCCTGCGCGACATAGCCCTTGAACGCGTCCTCCGGCAATACGCCTTCGCCCAATTGCTGCACGAAGGAGTGGGTCAGAATCTTATGCGCCCAGTCCAGGTTCTTTTCCCATAAGTCGTGTGCCAGATTCGCGCTCATGTCTTCACCTTGGCCTGTTCGATCGCCGCCCCGATGAAGGCGCTGAAGAGGGGATGCGGATGCAGCGGTTGTGACTTGAATTCGGGATGAAACTGGGTGGCGACAAACCAGGGATGTCCCTCGACCTCTACCGCTTCTACGAGTGTCCCATCCTCGTTCGTGGCGGAAAGGATGAGGCCGCCCTTTTGCAGTTTGTCGTGATAGGCGGTATTGACTTCATACCTGTGCCGGTGTCGCTCCTGAACGACGCGCGCGCCATAGGCGCGAGCGGCATGTGTGCCGGGTTGCAGGTGCGCGGGCGATGCGCCCAGCCGCATGCTGCCGCCCATGTCTTTGACGCCTTCCTGCTCTTCCATCAGGCACACGACCGGATGATCCGTGGATTTGTCGAATTCGGTGGATTGCGCAGTTTCAAGGCCGCACACGTTCCGGGCGAATTCGATCACGGCGCATTGCATGCCCAGGCAGATGCCGAGCAACGGGATCTTATGCTCGCGCGCCAGACGAATCGCTTCGATCTTCCCCTCCACGCCGCGTCCGCCGAACCCGCCGGGCACCAACACACCGTCCACATGCAGTAAACGGTCCGGCTCCGTCCCGTCCTCAAGCTCCTCTGCGGGAATCTTTATGATATCGACCGCCTGTGCGTGGGCGAGTGCCCCATGCTCAATCGCTTCGAAGATGGATTTGTAGGCGTCCTGCAGTTCCGAATACTTTCCGACCACGCCGATCTTTACGCGTCCTTTGGGGTGAATCAGCCGGCCCAGCATCTCCCGCCATTCGTCGAGTTTGGCGGGCGGGCGCGCCAGCCGCAAGTGGACCATGATGAGATCGTCCAGCCCCTGCTCGGACAGGACCACGGGCAGCTCATAGATGCTGTGTGTCACGTCCTTTTCCACGATCACGGCGTGTTGCGGCACATTGCAGAAGAGGGACAGTTTGCGGCGCACATCGTCATGCAGATCGACTTCGGTCCGGCAGATCAGCGCGTCCGGCAGGATGCCGATCTCGCGCAGTTTGGCGACGCTTTGCTGCGACGGCTTCGTCTTCACTTCGCCGGCCGCCTTGATGAACGGCACATAGGTGAGGTGAACGTACATCACGTTTTCCCGACCCTCTTCCAAGCCGATTTGGCGGATGGCTTCAAGAAATGTCAGACCTTCAATATCGCCGACGGTACCGCCGATCTCGCAAAGAATCACGTCCACACCGTCCTCGTCGAGGGCGCGAATACAGGATTTGATCTCGTCGGTGATGTGCGGGATCATCTGCACCGTGCCGCCCAGATAATCGCCGCGCCGCTCTTTCTTGAGGACTTCCCAATAAATCCGGCCTGCCGTAAAATTACTTTTTCGCGAGGTCTCCTGGCCCGTGAACCGTTCGTAGTGCCCCAGGTCAAGATCGGTTTCCGCCCCGTCCTCGGTGACAAACACTTCCCCGTGTTGAAACGGGCTCATGGTCCCCGGATCTACGTTCAGGTACGGGTCCAGTTTCTGCATGCGGATGGAAAGGCCGCGGCTGATCAGAAGCCGCCCGATGGAGGCGGCCGTGAGCCCTTTGCCCAGCGATGAAACCACGCCGCCCGTTATGAATATATATTTAGCCATGTTCTCTTCCCGCCAGGAATGATCGGTATCGAGGGCTACCCCCCCGCTCGTGCGCCATGATAAGAAGCGGTTGGCGAGATGCGAGCATAAATTGCCTTTTTGAATGTGGACGGGTAATCTTGCACGTGGACGAACGGCCGGACGGGCAAAGCATGCTTCGACGCACCACAAATCAAGCGGGTGGCCTGTATGCGGTGCTGATGCTCTTCATCAGCGTCACAATTTACTATATCTGGGCCTACCCCCGTATTCAGCCGTTTGACCAGGATCCCGCGCAAGTGGCTTATGCGGAAGCGACAGGACTTCCGTTGGCAAAGACAAACACGGCGGGCATGGTCCTGCGCCTTGTGCCGGCGGGCATTTATGAACGAGGCAGCCCGGAAACCGAGCGGGGCCGCCGCGACGATGAACGCGCGCATCCTGTGCGCATTTCTCATCCCTTCTATTTGGCTGCGACGCCTGTCACCCAGGCGCAGTTCGAGTGGGTCATGGGGTATAACCCCAGCTTCTTTGACGGGCCGGAGACCCTGCCTGTAGAGTTCGTGAGCTGGGTGGAGGGCGTCGAGTTCTGTAATCGGTTGAGTCTTCTGGAGGGGTTGGAACCCGTGTACGAGCAGGAGGGCGGGCGCTGGATCTATCGGAAGGACCGGAATGGATACCGGCTCCCAACGGAGGCCGAATGGGAATTCGCTTGCCGGGCCGGGACACGTACGCCATTTTATACGGGACGCGCCAATCCTGTCCCTTTGGGGCGGGACAACGTGTGGCGCGCCGCATGGCACCGTCATAATTCCCACGGCCGAACGCAGCCGGTCGGAATGCGTGAGCCGAATCGCTGGGGCTTGTACGATCTACTTGGCAACGTCTGGGAATGGTGCTGGGACTGGTACGGACCGTATCCCCGCGGGGTCGACCCGCCCATGGCCGGACCGCGAACCGGTTCCGAACGTGTGATTCGGGGCGGGGGCTGGTACAGCCCCACGCGTGAAACACGCAGTGCTGCGCGTCAACGCCGCGATCCGGAGGCGCCATGGAACAGTCTCGGTTTTCGGGTGGCGCGAAACGCATCCGTATCCGCTGCCGCTGACTGATGGCGATCAAAGATTAAGCCGTACGGCGTTGTGCGATGTGGCAATGTCGAAGCGCACATGAATGGATAAATGATGAAGAATAAACCGAATATTGTATGTCTGGATTTTGACGGGACGATCATGCGTTATGACGATCCCCCGGAACATTTTCATCCGGACGTCATCGCCGTACTCAACCATTTCGGCGCGCACGGCGTGGAATGGATCGCCAACAGCGGTCGGGATGTGGACAGCCAATTGAATATCATTCGGCATTGCC
>SKZA01000226.1 GCA_007127595.1 Kiritimatiellia bacterium | reverse complement strand
AGATCGTCCAGTCATTGCGTTGGCCGGCCCTGGCAAAACGCGTAATTCGTTGATTCGCTTCCGTCGCGGCCAGTTTGAAGTCCCGGTCCACCGATTCGCGCGCCGCGCGAATTTCGGCCGGCGTAACTTTGAGCTTCGGCGCGGTCAGCGTCACCCCGTCATATTCCTTGATGAACCGCAGGACGGCTTTGTCCCCTTGTTTCCGGATCGCCTCCAAAACGTCGCGCGCCGTGGCCTCCGCGGCGGGGTCAATGGAAGGGCGCTTCAGGAAACGGGTAACCGCGGAGGACGCGCTGTCCGGTTTCCAGCGCACGCGGGGTATGCCATCATTCTGAACTTTCTTTTCGCTCATGATCACGTCTTTACGGCCTCGTTCAGGCAACCGCACCGCGGGCAACGCGCCAGCGGCACTTCACGAGCGTCAAGATACACGTGTTCACAGACCTGGCAACGATAAATGCGGTTTCGATCGGGCGCCAACGCAGGAGCACCTTCTCGCACAAGATAATAGAGCCAACATACGAGGATGATCAGAAGATGAAACAACATCGGGATCAGAAACATTTCTGAAAGGGCGACGTGCATCAGGGCGCCTCCTCGGACCGCGCATTCTCCACGGTATCGCCCGGATAGGTTACGCGCACCTGGGCCATCATATTCGTCGTACCCGGCGTCCAACGCCAGCGATGTACATCCCTCAACAACTGCCCGTCCACTTCCTCATACGGTGTGCGTTGTTCCATTACCACCCGGTCTACGGCGCCCCAACGGTCGATATACACGGTCAGATCAACAGCCCAAGGTTCTTCACCCCACATGCCCGGTTCCTCGCTGAACCGAATCGTTTCCGGCTCCCGCTCGTTCGCGCTGTCATGATACTCCACACGCGGGGCGGCAGGTAGCGCCGCGGGATCCATTTCGCGAGGCGCGGGCGCAGGGACGTCCCGCAACGGAATCTCGCCGACGTACACCCGCAATTCGTCCCATGCAGGAAGCGTGACGGCCAACTCCGTTTCGGATCGACGCACACGCTCACGATCCAGCAGCATGGCGCTTTCCGACGGACTATGCAGCGGCGGACGCAAACGAATCTCTTCGCGCAAGAGCGACCGGCTGAACCCGACCTCCGAGGGCAAGCTGAATGTGGCCGCAGACCAAACACCCAATACGTTACGAAGAGCATGCGGCGAGTCATCGTCGTCATACGGCCATGTGACGAGATGCATGGGCGGAACCGCGGCGGCGGTGTCACGCGGCGTAACCCACGTCGTATCCAACCAGAACAACCAGACGCCGTGACTAACGACGGCCAACAGGAAGGCAATCACCCATTTCCAGGGATTCCGTTCCGCTAATTCTTCATCCGGTCGACGCGCCTTCTTCATGGCGACGCTCCCGGCGAAGCCGCCACGCGGGTCGCCAGAAGCACCTCGTCATAACCCGCGGCCTTTGCCATGTCATAGACGCGTATCAATTGTTCATGTGTAATGCGACGGTCCGCTTCAATGACCAGCACGGGTTCCGCCTGGCCATGGACGGCGCGGACCAGTTGCTGGCGCAACTGGTCGAGTGTTGTGCGCTCGTCATTAAAGAAGACCAAACCTTCACGGGACAACGTAACGACATTCGCCCCCGCATGAACGCCCGCGACGAAATCCGCCTCCGGCAACTGCAGGAATACGCCGGGCTTCAAAACGATCCACGACCCCATAATCAAGAACAGTATGACCAGCAACACGATATCTGCGAGGGGCACAGCGCCGACAATGCCCTTAGCCAGCCGCAAACGCAGCGGATAACGCCGACGCAAAAAGGTCATCTGTCCCGACGCCGTTATCGATTCGGTCTTCATCCTTCATCCACCTCAACACGTTGGGCGGGCGTCGAAAGAAAATCCAAAATATCGACAGAAGCGCGTTCCATATCGAGCACAATCCCTTCCAAGCGGTGAATAAGGAAATTGTAACCGGCGTACGTGGGAATCGCCACGGCCAGGCCGGCAGCCGACGTAATCAGCGCGCGCCACATGCCGCCGGCCAGGTCGCCCGCATAGACCAGCGGCGCGCGTTGATGTATTTCCCATAAGACTTCCATCATCCCCAGAATCGTCCCAAGCAATCCGAGCAGCGGAGTGATTTGCGCGATGGTGGCCAACAGCGCCAGGTTCCGTTCCAAGCGCGGGATCTCGCCCAGTCCGGCGCTTTCGATGGCTTGACGAATCTGTTCACGCTCGCGATCGCCCTGCAGGATGGCGGCACGCGTGATGTGGGCGACCGGTCCGGGCGTGTCCTTGCAGATGCTCACCGCTTCCACCACATTGCGACGGCGCAGCACGTTGTAAATCCCTTCCAGAAAGTCGGCCGAGTCAATCTGGGCCCGATGCAAATGAAAGAGCCGTTCAAGAAAGATCATCGCGGCGATCAGGCTCGCCCCGAAAATCACCCACATGACGAGCCCGCCTTTAAGCAACAATTCCAGCATGTTCCAAAACCTCGCTGTTCACGTGAATCATCCGCTCAAAGCGCCGCGGCTTGATTCTGTCTGATCT
>SKZA01000033.1 GCA_007127595.1 Kiritimatiellia bacterium | reverse complement strand
CCGCGTGACATGGAACGGTGAGCGCATGTTCACCTCGGTGTCAGCGGACGGGGCCGAATGGATCACGGTGGGCGGACAATGGTTCAATCAGGGGCAGATGACCGATCCATACACCGTCGGGCTGGCGCTGGTATCCGGATCTGCAACTCTTTCCGCTACGGCCACCTTCAGTGAAGTGGGATGGCCCAATGTGGTATCCGCCCCGCCGGATACGGATGCGGACGGCCTGCCCGACTGGTGGGAGGACGAGCATTTCGGATCGCCCACGGCGGCCGAGCCCGGCGCGTCGGCGGCGGGCGGCATGACCGTTCTCGGGCACTTCGTAGCGGGCACCGACCCGAACGATCCGGACGGTATGTTTCTCCTATCGCCGACGACAGACATGGTTGATGAGGCGTACGCATTGCATTGGCCTTCGCGACCGGAGCGACTTTATGTCGTTGAGCAGGCCGCTGATCCGGGCGGGCCCTTCAACGCCGTCAGTCCGGTTCTCTCCGCTACGCCTCCGTTCAACGCATGGTTCGTGACCGTTCCAAGCGCTGCGCCCGTCTATTATCGTGTACGCGTCTGGTTGGAGGGCTGGTCGGAATGAGCGCGTTTGGACCTAATCGGATGGGGCCGGTGATGCAGACCTGAACGTCATGATGAAGGTGGTGCCTTGCTCCGGCCCCTCCGTTGCGGTCTCGACTTGGATAGTGCCCCCAAACGCTTCAACAAACTTCTTTGCCAGCGGCAGCCCGAAACCGGTGCCTGGCTCGCCGTCCGTGCCCGTTCGGCTGGTATGTTTGCCCGGATCGAATACATGGGGCAGTAAGTCCCCCTCAATCCCTACGCCATTGTCTCGAACGGTGACGGTCACGGTATCCGGTTTGCTTGCAATACGGATGCGTATGACGCCGTTCGGGGGCGTGAATTTGACGGCATTGCTCAATATATTTGCAAGAACGGTCTGTTCAAGATAGACGCGATGCGCCATGACCGCGACAGCGTGTTCGGGCTCCTCATAGATCATGCGGATCTTCTTTTGTGCCGCTTTCTTGTCCAGATCGCTTAACACCCGGCGTATCGCAGCATGCAGATCAACCGGCTCAAGCCGAACCGTCAGCTTGCCATCTTCCAATGCGGTCATGGAGCGGACGGTATCCACGATTTCAATAATGCTCTCCGCCGCGCCACGAATGTAGTTCATGGCTTTGTCTCCCGCATTCGGCGTCGCTGTGCTCATGCGGATAATATTCAAGTTGTTGGCAATGTCGTGGCAAAGGATTCGTAGCAAGGTTTCTTTGGACTCTCGTTCGCGACGTTGTCGGTCGGCCGCCAGATCACGCAGGTACACATATACGAGGATCACGCCCAGCGTCGCGGACGAAGTCACCACAAAGGCGAATAAGGTGGGAAGGCTGCGCATCAGGGCATCAGCAAAGGGTTCCCGACCCGGCAGGTATTCCACGTAGAGGGCGGCGCCCGAAAGGACCATGACAGCCAGGATCGTCATGGTGACGCCATCGCGCCGATTAAGCAGTAACATGGCCAGCATCGGAATAAACGGAAGCCATGCGGTAATGGCCGAGTGAACTTCACGGTTTACAAGAATGAATAACGCCAGATTGATGATGGCGGAAGCAAGATAGAGCACCGCCGTGCCGCGTCGCCAGCCGAGTCGGTAAGCTCGGAAAAGAACCACAAACAGGAGCGCCAGCGTGAAGCCGGATACACCGGCCGCCGCATAGTCGCCAATGCTGATCGATGCTCCCGTATAGAGCAGGTTGACCAGTACGGACAGCAGGGAGAGCACTACCAATAACCGGGAACGCACAGCGGTGTGATCCAAGGGCGCTCGTTGTAAGGTGTTGGCCCACAACCGATCCAGCCTGGCCCACCGCGTGGCGGAGATAGGGTCCGAGGCCGTTTCTGTCGTTGATCGAGCGTTATTCATCGGCTTGGATGGAGAGACGGGTGGAGAGCCGGCTGGGAATCTATTGCATGCCGTAAGGCGCAGTAATGGATATGAATGAACATGCGTGAATACTATCCCATCGTGATCACCCGACGCAATGCCGGCAGCGTCACGCTACACTCGTCCAAGCGGATCACGCGCCAGGCGACAAGTGCTTTGGCTCATCTGTTCAGCTCTTTTGTTCGTCAAAATTCGTGTGGCTTGCTTCATGCCGCGGCTTCCGGCACATTCAACTCCATCCATGAAAAACAGCCGACCAGCATCTGATTCCGTCGCCGATTTCGGGGCGCTGACCCCCGATACCGTCATCAACGTGGTGGAAGAGGTCATTGAAGGGCGATGCACGAATCTGTGTCGTCCACTCAACAGTTACATCAACCGGGTTTATGAGGTCGGACTGGCTGAAGGCGGCTTTGTGGTCGCCAAGTTCTACCGGCCCGGTCGCTGGAGCCGTGAGGCGCTACAGGACGAACTCGATTTTCTGCGCGAACTGCATGAGGCGGAAGTGCCGGTTGTGCCGCCGATCCCCGGCGCGGACGGCAGCCTCTTGCATGCGTGCGACGGCATCTGGTTCGCCGTGTTCCCCAAGAAAGGCGGG
>SKZA01000367.1 GCA_007127595.1 Kiritimatiellia bacterium | reverse complement strand
GTCCAGCACTTCATCATAGGTCGCCTCGACAACGGACGGGTGTTGCTGAAGTAGAATACGGGGAATGGCCGAATGCGTCCATGCACTGGGCGAATACGCATTCGCATAGTACGTCGCGCTTTCCATTAACCTTCTTACATTCGGGAGGTCGGCAATGGGCTCATGGTCCACAAACGAACGCTGAATGTCCCATTCATCGAAGAGGACCATGTATACGTTCGGGACCGAAGTGTCTGAATCCGGCTGCTGTGCGGCATGTTCTTCGATAACACTGCGATAATCGTCGAGATCGTCTGCGTAACGATGAAACGACAAAGGCAAGACAAACGTGAAGAAGAGACTAGGAGACAGAATCAGGAAGACGGCGCGGATCACTCTCTTCGTCGTGGCCAGACTGATGGCCATACACAGACCAGGTATGACCAAATACAAGGCCAGCTTCACATACGTCGAATCCAACCCATGGGCGATAGGCTCAGGCAACAGATCGCTGTTGCTGATGAGGCTGATGGAAGAGCGCGTCAAGATGAAGAATAGAAACAACACGGCTGCGGCATCCGCCATCCAGCGCGTTGAACGATGCCAACGGGTCAGCAGAGAGGTCGCTTGATAAGCCAGCAGGTAAGCACCGGCAAGGATCGTTACGGAGAGAACGATCGTAAGATGCCGCCATCCATCCCAATGCAATATGAGGCGATTGAATTGGTCAAAGACAGTATAATACTGCTGCAGCAGCGCAATATTTGCCGCGCAAAACGCAATAATCACTTTATTCAAAGATGGCATCGATATAGTTCTCGTCTGCTATGGGCCCCCTTCAAGCCGCAAGTCCTTGCCTCGCTTGCTCAAATCGGGAATTTTTGCAGCCATGCCGTATAGAGTCAATAGGAGTATAATCGGCATATGATGGCGGGCGCCTCCTTCGTAGACCGAGTAGATCAAAAACTTCGAAAGGACGAAGATGCCGGTGGCGATTTCCAGCATGGAGGGCGGCAGCCGGTACCACAGGGCTCCGGCGGCGCGATACACCCACAGGAAAACCAACGCCGCCCAGCCGATTTGCACAAGGAAGCGCAAGGCGGGGTCCAGCCAACCCAACGGCGCGCCGTCGCGGTTGATCAATTCGACAAACGTCGTCTCCGTGCCCCACGTATGCAGCAGTTTAAGCCAAACCAGGCGCGCGAAGGATGCGGGGTGTTCGCGGATGAAATCCCAAGCTTGTTCGTTGCACCATGCCATGTGCGCCAACATTTCTTTTGGCGTTTCCACCCGGGCCTGATCCGGCAACGGACTGTATAACCCGTCGGATTCAGGGTTGTTGGCACTGTAAAAAACGAGCGGGCCGGATGTATTAATCAACACCGTTTCACCGAAGACACGGTGGTTGCGCAACGTCCATGGCGCCACCACGCCGGCCATCACCGCGATGAACAGCAACCACGCCAGCCAGCGGCGCGTACCCTTTACCGTGCCCGCCGTAACCACCCAGAAGAAGATCGTTTGCAGGGGCGCTACGAGCAAGGTCGCCTTCGTCAACGCGCCCCACCCTGCCGCCAAACCACCGTACACGGCGGATCGCCACACGTTCTCCCCCTGCGCCACACGCAACCAGGACCACACGATCATGAGGGTCGCCAACGTGTACATGTAGAAGTAGTACGGCGTGACCAGCACATAGAGGAGCAGGCCCGGATACAACGCCACCAGTACGGCCGCCAGGCGCGCGCGATCGCGCGAAGCGACGCGACAGCCAATGGCGTAGGATACCAGCGGGATCAGGGCGGCTAAGGGGATCTGACAGATTTGAGCAACAAGCGGGGACGGCCCGAAGATCTTGAAGAAAAACGCGAAGTACCAGATCTGAGCGGGCGCATAGTAGGTCAAGGGATGCATGCGCCCCGTTTCAGCCAACGTCACGGCTTCACGATAGACGAAGTAACCATCAAAGGTCGGCGCCGATCGAAAGAACATGATGAGCGCGAGCTGCATGACGGCGGGAACGAGGCAGATCAATGCGATAAAGGCGCGTTCGCTCATGGGTCCGAGGAGTCGGAATAGCACAGGGTGAAACCGGTAGAGGGCGTAGAGCAGAAGCCCGCCGACCGCCAAAGGGACGTACCCCAGCCACATCCCCTTGAAAGCGGGGAATACGAGCAGCATCCCCCCCACGGCCAGGGCGGATATACGAAAGACGCCGGTGAATAGTCGGGCGATAATCTGTATCAGGCCATCCATTTGCAGGTCCCATTATGTTTGTGCGAACCCTAAATGCGAGCTAATCTATGCCGTAAATGGCCCGACCATGAAAAGCACCGACGCCAGACCAGTTGCCGAAGGGACGGATCAGGAACCCGAACGACAACCGCTGTTCCCCCATTATAGTCCGTCGGACCGGCATTCCGTGGAACCGATCAAGTATGTCCGACAGGCGGGCTGGCTTACGATCGTCCTCACGGCGCTGTTCATGTGGGCGGAATTCGGGAATGCGCCGCCTGTGTACTGGTCCATCATGGGCGTGGCCTTCGGCGCGCTTATCTTATTGCGAGGCGCACTTGAGTTGCGACAGAGCGACCAACAACGTTTCCGCTGGTCCCAACAGCTCGCGAGATCACTCGACCGTTGGTTTCCCTACCTTCTCTTCACCTTGCAGACCCTGTTCATGTTTCTGCTGGTAGCGGTGCTATGGTTTATTCTGCCGGTACTGGGCGTCTATCTTCATCCAGCCCTGCACATCGGGATGTTCAGCCTGCTCGTGTTGATTGCCATACGGCGATTGATAGGTGAATGGGCGCGCCACAAGGGCGCGGAGATTCGCCTGCCCGTTCAGGACGCCCTGCAATACGTGACAACGATTATTGTCACATTGCTGGTGGCCATCGCCCTGACCCACGCCATCAGCCCATTCGGCCACCCCATCACCGGCGACAATACCATGCCGATCGTAATCATCTGGGTCATCGCCAGCTTTGTCATTCTTTGCTGCATCATCCTTTTCATCGACCGGTTGTTTGTGAAACGGCAGCGGTAGAGGAGGGAGAGTGTTCAGTGTTCGGTGTTCAGTGTTCAGTGGGCGGCGTGCCGCGGGTTTGTTCGCTGAAGGAGAACGGGCTGGGTTAAGGGTTCAATCCAGCCTCTGATCGCAGTCGGATTTTTCGAGTATGAGGAACCTCGCGCATCGGAGCGCGGGTGGGTCGCAATCCCTGCGGCTGGTCCTCCTTCGTCGGACACAGCCGCGCTCCGGAACAAGGTTTCACAGACAAGGGTTCAGGGTTCGGGAAAGAGGGTATCAACGTCCAAGAGTTCTTCCACTCATCCTAAACCCAGAAAGCAAACAGGTCTGCCGTAATCGAATGACTTCGCTCCCACCACCTCGGTCTCTGCGAACTCCTGTTCAAAAAAATCAGGGTTCAGTGTCTGCGCGTGATCAACGTTCGTTGGTCAGGCGGTCGCCGGGAGCATCTTTGATACGAGTGTCCTGCGGAGGCTTGGAGGCATCCGCTTCCGGATAATCCAATGTGTAGTGCAGACCCCGGCTTTCGCGCCGTATTTCGGCACAGCGGATCACCAGTTCCGCGGCGGCGGCCAGGTTACGTAATTCCAACACGTCAGCGGTCACCAAATACTCAAGATAATACTGCCGGATCTCGCGGCGCAGATTGCGGATACGGCGTTTCGCTCGCTCCAAACGCTTGTTCGTCCGTACGATGCCCACATAGTCCCACATACAGGTACGCACCTCGTTCCAGTTATGCTCGACCACAACCGCTTCATCGCTCGGCGCCGCGTCGCCCGAACGCCAATCGGGTATGTCCACATCGGGCACCCTGCCCCGTTCATGCGCGCCGGCCAGGTAACGCGCCGTTTCCCCCGCCATGACCAATGCTTCCAGCAGGGAATTGCTGGCCAGGCGATTGGCCCCATGCATGCCCGTGCAGGCGGTTTCCCCGCACACCAATAGACCTTCCAACGCGGTAACTCCGTTTACGCCCGCTTCGACCCCTCCACAGACGTAGTGGGCAGCCGGCACGACAGGTATGGGGTCACTCGCCATATCGATACCAAGCCGTAAACACGTCTCATATATGTTGGGGAAACGCGCTTTCAAAAAAGACTGGTCCCGGTGGGTAATGTCCAGAAACGCACATCGATCCCCTCGCCGCTTGACCTCCTGATCAATCGCACGGGCGACCACATCGCGCGGGGCAAGCGCTCCACGCTGGTCATATCGTTCCATAAACGATTCGCCCGCTGCATTGATAAGGACGGCGCCTTCGCCGCGCACGGCTTCACTGATGAGAAAGGATTTGGCCTGCGGATGATACAGGCACGTGGGATGAAACTGCACAAACTCCATATTCTTGATCGGCAAGCCCGCCCGCCAAGCCATCGCAATGCCGTCGCCCGTGGCCAGGTCCGGATTGCTTGTGTACAGGTACACCTTGCCCGCGCCGCCCGTGGCCAGGATCGTGTATGAGGCACGAACTGCAAAGATTTCGCCTGCACGTTCATCGAGAAAGTAGCAGCCCACGCAGCGGTTCGTGCCCGGACTATTGAGCCAGCCCGTGGTCACCAGGTCGATGGCCATCGCTTGGGTCCGAATCGCGATATTCGGATGCGCTTCGGCATGCGCGATCAGCGCTTTGATGATTTCGCGGCCCGTAATATCTCCAGCATGCAAAACACGACGAGCGGAATGACCGGCCTCCCGGCCCAAATCGTACTGGTCCGACCCTTCTTTCCGCTCGAACTGAACACCATACGCCTCTAAATCACCGATACTCGCGCGCGCCTTCCCGATGATTTCGCGCACGGCATCTTCATTACATAACCCACATCCGGCGCGCAGCGTGTCCTGAATATGCGCCTCCGGACTGTCCGCCGGATCCATGACACAAGAGATACCGCCCTGTGCCCAGTCGCTGTTACTCTCTGAAAGGTCTCGCTTCGTAATCAGTGTAACCGATGCATATTCAGCAAGTTGCAGTGCCGACATCAAGCCGGCCAATCCGCTTCCGATCACGAGAAATTCCGTGTCCGTTGTCTGCATATCGTCTGTTGTCACCGTCAACCAGGCATTACACTTGATACGTAACAACCCATTTGCTAGCGTTTGGCATAGTATGAAACATACTCCCGCATCGTAGCGCATTGCGGGGATGAGCAGCAAGTGAATGTATTCCTCATAGAGCCGCCGGAATCGCCGCGCCCCGTTGACCCCCTTGACTCAGCGCAAGGGGCATACGACTTATTCTCGCCGCCTTGGAATCTGATGTGTCTTCAAGCGTTCTTGAAGAAGCATACTCGCCATATTTGTCGATTCATCGACTGCCGCCTTCTCCATGATTTGGAGGAGGAACTGGTCGCGCGCCTGAATCAAATGGCGCCGCCACGCATCATGGTGATTAACTGCCCTATCCTGGCGCTCGGCCAAGTGGCCGCTGTATTGGAAATCACAAAGCGTCATTTCCCCAGCATGCGCACCGTGCTTTGCGGCGAATATCCCACGGCCTTTCCCGATCACATTGCCGATATCCCCCGCGCGGACTTTGCCTTGGCGGGTGACCCGGAACCGATTCTCCGGAATCTCCTTGATTATATCGATCTCCCACAACGGTTGCGGCGAACGCCCGGCTTGATCATGGGCGATAGCGTCAAAACGGAGCCCTATTGGCTCCCGCGCCTGACGCCTCTCACCCTTCCGGACTGGCGGGACATCTTCTGGAATGAATACAGCGACGACCTGTTCACGCGCTCCTGCCGAGCCGAAACCCGTATCAGCCGAGGACATACAGGCGCGCCGCAAGACCGTGCGCACGGGGGGGCCGGGACTCCTTTCCGGCAGTACCCGATGGACCGGTTCGCCGCATTAATCAGCCATTGCTCGCATACGGAAATCAAGGAAGTCATCTTGACCGATCCCCCGGGCTTCTGGACCGCCGAACGCTTGGGACAATGGATCCAGGAACTGCTGTTCATCCGGAATTTGCAACCTTGGTCGATTACCTTGCCGCCCATGTCCTTGAGTCGCGACGTAGTTGTCGGCATGCGCGAAGCCAAATGCCATCGCATCGACGTCGTTTTCCCGTCATGTGATCGCAACGCGCTCCAACGATACGGGATCAAGGCGGATTGGCGCGAATTGGCACGTACCTTTCAATTGTTGGCCGAAGTGGGAGTGCACGCACACTGCCGGTTCTGGATCGGCGGTCCGGAGGAACGCGGTGGCGAAGCGAATCGCATCGTCCAGACCATTGGACGACTCACGCTGTGCGACTATTGCATCGAACCGTTTCCCTTCGCCATTGACTCTCCCCTATACGAGGAACAAATGGATGGCGGAAACGTTCCTGCGCTTGAAGAGTGGATCAAATGGTCACGCGACCCCTGGATCGTCGAGCGGCCGGTCCCTCTGTGGGGAGGGCGCGAGACTGTGGAGACGATCAACGGATCACTGAAACACATTCAGACATCACTGCAACGCAGCCCCGGCCTGGCTTGGGCGCGCATGAAGCGACTTCTGCGTTCGAAGAACTGGATTGAAACGCTCGAGGACAAAGCCATCGCGTTCCTGCAACGCCATCGCAAACCGACGCGGCCGTGATGGCGAATGACATCAGGCTCTTCCAACTGCATTCATAGTCGGGCGCCCGGCATACCACACCCGTGGATACAAGAAAAGGCGACATTGGAATAAGCGCCCGCCCCGTACCAGCGGGGTGCGAACCAATAAAAGAGTTTTCACAAACTCTATACGCGGTTCTGTATATTCGGTACTTTTTTGCTATGAGCATATGCGAGACGCCTCCCCCAGAAGGCACGTGCCGTGTGCCGGGTGATGGTTTTTTGCCCCCCTTTCGACGTCCTTTTCCCAAACGGCGAAGGATGCTGGTCACGCTCCTGCTTTTTGTCTTCTGTGCACCGCTTCTCACAATTGCTGAATTGCTGCCCTATGGTGACTTTGAAGGACCGGTTCTCTCGGATTGGGCGGAGACGGGCGGCGCTACGCTTGTGCAGGATATCGTTTATGAAGGTCAACAAGCAGCCCGTATAGGCGGAGGCGATCTACGAGCGGTCTTCGCCACGGAAGCCGAACAAATCTATCGCGTCACCGGTTGGGTGCGCATTGTCTCGGAGACCGGCTCGGACTGGGGCGGATTCCGCGTGGCGGTCAGCGATTTCACGTCATGGCAGGAATTGGACAATACCGGAGCTCTGCTGACTTCCACGCACGGTTCCGATTGGTTTCGCATTTCGCTGACCTTCGAAGCCGTCGCGAATTCGTCCCGCCTACAAATCGGCTATTTCGGCGGGCCGGGCCGCCAAATGACCGTCCACGTGGACGCGTTTTCCATTGTCGAGTTCGATATCAACGAACCGCCGGTCATCATCGCGGCCAACCTGACGCCGGATACGCTGACCAGCCTGCCAGGCACACAGACCTTCTCCGTGACCGCCTCGGATCCGGACGGTACGATTGATTTTATCCACTGGGATTTCGGCGACGGCGGCCAAGCAGCCACAACCGGCGGCACCCGCCGGGTCACCGCGCCCGGAACGTATACGGCCCGCGTCACGGTGTACGACGATAACGGTGCCAGCGCCTACCTCGACATTCCGTGGATGGCCAATGATCCCGTATGGCCCAGTCTGACAGTGACGGAACCCGCAGACGACTTTCAGACAGACCAACCGAACGTCATGGTCAGCGGTTCAGCCTCGGCGGGTGAGTTATTGATCAGCTCCGACCGGCATCATCAAATCGCCGTATCCGCTGATGGCGCATTTTCCGTCGCGCTGCCGTTGGAGCCCGGCTGGAACCGAGTACTTGTGCAAGTGCGTGACGGGGTCGGGCGAATCCGCACACAGGAACGCCGGGTTCGCTATGTGCCGGCCGCGCCGCTTGCTGTGCAGAACATCATCTTGTCCACCAACACGATCCCTCGCTGGGATCCACTGGAGTTGCGCTTCAACGTGGTCGGCAGCGCCGCCACGCATCGGGAACATCCCTGGACATCGGACCCTGCGCCGGGCCTCGATTTTCTGGATGGCATTTCGGTGGACGCCATCTTTTCACCGGATGGCGGCGTCACAGAGATTCGGCGGCCCGCGTATTGGCATCAACCGTATACCCGCGAACGACGCGGCGACCGTGAATGGATGCGACCCGTAGAGGGCGCCGGGTGGCGCGCCCTGTTTGCGCCGACGGAAACCGGTGCGTGGCAAGCCGAAATCGAAGTACGCGAGGCCCAGGGCACGGTCCGATCCGCGCCGGTGACATTCACCGTGACTGATCCCGACCCTTTGCTCAACCGCGGCCCGGTGCGGGTGTCCTCCGGTGATTCGCGCTATTTCGAAACAGCGGACGGACGACCATTCCTCGGCGTCGGCCACGGCGGCGGTATGGGGCCGGAGGCGTACAGCTACGACCTCGAAGATCAACTCGCCGAAATAGGGACAGACAATCAAGATTTTCTGCGTATCTGGATTGCCGGCCATCTGTGGGGCTCCGCCTGGCAACCTTGGGCGTCACGCACGCTTTCCTACGACGGCACGGTACCTCCCACCGGGCTCAGTTTTGAGCGGCGATACGGTAACGGATTGGCCGCTTGGCGACTCGATGACGACAACCCCATCCTCTTTCAGGGATTCCAAACCGGTCACGCCGCCCTGATCCCCGGACGCAGTTATCGTGTCGGCGTCCGCTGGATGACCGAGGACGTCACGGGACCGGCTGATTCGGATTATCCCCATGGGCTATGTCTGAAATTCGTCGGCTGGCCGGAACCGGGTCAGACCGAATCGCTGTCGGTTCTGGTATCGCATGTTGCCGGTGCTACCCCATGGCATTGGGCTGAGTCGGATTTCATCGCGGACGACGATTTTCTGCCGAATCTGGCGATGATTCTAGAAAACACGACGGGCGGCGTTGGATACGTGGATGAAGTGAGCGTGCGCGAAATTCTGCCCGGCGATGTGCTCGGGCCGGAATTGCTGCGCGGCCCGCGCGCTAATACCCACCTGGGGTTTGATCCGCGGCGGGGTGCCGGGCTGGAGGCGGCCTTGGCGGCCGCCCAAGCTCAGCAGGTCTATGTCCGCTTGGTCATCGCCGAAAAACAAGATTGGATACTGAACCATCTTGGCCCTGCGGGCACACCCGCGCCGAACGGCGAACAGTTCTATGCCGGGCCGGATACGGCTGGACGTTTCCTGCACGAGTCCTATTGGCGTCATCTTTTCGCCCGTTACGGCGCGCTCCGCGCAGTTCACTCGTGGGAATTGGTCAATGAGGCCGCGCCGGGTGACGGGTCGCATTTTGAACTCACGGCGCATCTGGCCGAATGGGCGCGCGCCGATGGCAATCCGCATCCTGCATCCATTTCCACGTGGGCCACCCTGCCCGCCGGCACATGGCACAACCCCGATTACGCCGCCATTGACCACGCGGACTTTCACGCCTATGTCCGGAATACCGGCTGGCTGGAGCCGCGCGAGGAACTGGCCAACGATTCCGCCCGCTTCTTCCATGCGTATGATATCGATGCCCGCGCCCGTGTGCCGGGCAAACCCATCATCTGGGGTGAGCAAGGAATCGACGGGCCCACCACAACAGATGAAGAGGATGAAGACATCGCCCTTGATGTCGATGGGGTCTGGCTGCACAAAATGATCTGGGCGCGCTGCGGGCCAGGCGGCGTCATCCCGCTCTATTGGTGGCCCGACCATATCTTCGCCTACGAATTACACGGCATCTATGGCGCGTGGAAACGCTTCATGGCGGACATTCCTTTGACCAACGGGCGTTACGAGGATGCCGCCGCCATCCCCTCCCATCCCGATCTACGCGTGATCGGGCAAAAGGATACGATGCATGGCCGCGCCCACCTTTGGATAGACAATGCTCGCCACACGTGGCGGCGCGTAGTTGATAACGATCCGATTTCTCCCGTCAGCGGCACTGTGCGCATTCCATTG
>SKZA01000364.1 GCA_007127595.1 Kiritimatiellia bacterium | reverse complement strand
CCCGGCCCGCGACCGGCCGCGTACAATCCGACTTCGTCCCACGCCCAACCCGCGCGCGCACGCACTTCTTCGAGCACATCAAACAAGGCGGTTGCGCGACCGCGCGATACCGGAATCTCCGCGCGCTCTACCACGTCGTCGCCGTCCAACAACGCCACGCCGCCCAACGGGGAAGACGTTTCAATGGCCAGAACCTTCATGGCGTGTCTCCGGTCAACACGCGCACACGCCGCTCATTCTCCGCGCTTCCATGTTCGAGACGCACATGAATCGTGCGCTCCGGCAACACCGCCTCGGCGCGTTCGGCCCACTCGATCGCCGTCACGCCGTCGCCTTCAAGGTATTCATCCAATCCGACGTTCAGCGCGTCGTCGGCATTTTTCAGTCGGTAGAGGTCGATATGATACAGCGGCAGGCGTCCGCGGTATTCGTTCACCAGCGTGTAGGTCGGACTGGACACCGGTTGATCCACTTGGAGCGCCTGGGCGATGCCTTGGATGAAACAGGTCTTGCCGGCGCCGAGTTCGCCGTGCAGGGCCAGCACGGCGCCGGGCTTCAGTTGCGCCGCGAGGTCCGCCGCCAGCGCGCGCGTTTCTTCAGGGGAATGGGTAACAATCGGCCTCATTTCTCAGTAACAATGCTCGTCCGACGGGAACGTCCCGTGCTCCACTTCCTGCTTGTACGCGGCGAAGGCGTTGCGCATCGCCTCGCCCAGTTCGGCGTAGCGCTTGACGAATTTGGGCGTCAACTTGCTGAACATGCCCAGCATATCGTGGACGACCAAGACCTGCCCGTCGCAACCGGGTCCCGCCCCGATCCCGACCGTCGGCACATCGATGGCGGCCGTGATGTCCGACGCCAAGGCCGCGGGCATACCTTCCAGAACCAGTGAAAAGACACCGGCCTCCGCAAGGGCGACCGCGTCGGCCTTTAATTGATCGGCTGCCTCGCCGGATTTGCCCTGGACCTTGTACCCCCCAAACGCGCGCACGCTTTGCGGGGTGAGACCGATATGGCCCATCACGGGGATCCCATTGGCGATCAGATGCCGCACAGTCTCAGCACGAAACGCGCCACCTTCAATCTTTACCGCGTCCGCCCCGGCGTCCTTGATCAGCCGCCCCGCGTTGTCCACGGCTTGGTCGAGCGTGACCTGATAGGAAAGAAACGGCATGTCGGCGACGATCAAAGCGGATTTGGCGCCGCGTGCGACCGCGCGCGTATGATGGATCATGTCCTCCATCGTCACGGGGATCGTCGAATCGTAACCAAGCATGGTCATGCCCAGCGAATCGCCGACAATGATCAGGTTCATGCCCGCCGCGTCCACCAACTGCGCGGTGGAATAGTCGTAGGCGGTGAGCGAGACGATCTTGCCTTTGCCCTTGAGCTTGCGAATCCGGTCAACGGACCATTTCATGAATTTTCGATCTTCGATTTTCGATTTTCGATTGAAGGCTTGGAACCGCGAATGAACGCGAATGGACGCGAATGGGTATCAGAATCAGATATTTCCCATCTCCACTCATCTGTTCTGGCCCGGTAGAAGATTCAACATATTAGCGCTTATTCGCCTATTCGCGGTTCTCTTACGCCTTACTCTTCTCCGCCACGGCATCAGCCAGTTCGTCGATGGTGCGCGCCACCGGCACGCCGACGGCGCTGAACGCCTTGATCTTCGATTCCGCGGTGCCGGCGCCGCCGGACACAATGGCGCCCGCATGCCCCATGCGCTTGCCTTCGGGCGCGGTCTGGCCAACGACGTACGCAAACACGGGCTTGCTCATATGCTTGCCGATGTACTCCGCCGTGCGCTCTTCCTCGTCGCCGCCAATCTCGCCGATCAACACGACGGCATCCGTTTCGTCATCCTTTTCGAAGAGCGGCAACAGATCGCGGAATCCGGACCCAACGATCGGGTCGCCGCCCACGCCGATACAGGTAGACTGGCCGACGCCGCGTTCCGTGAGCGAATTGACAATTTCGTACGTCAACGTACCGCTGCGCGAGATCACGCCCACGCGGCCCGGCTTGTGAATCTGGCCCGGCATGATCCCGATCTTGGCTTTATCCGGCGAAATCGCGCCCGGACAGTTCGGCCCGATCAAGCGCGCGCCCTTCACCTGCACCGTGTGATACACCTCGACCATATCCATGACCGGGATGCCTTCCGTAATGCACACGATCAACGAAATGCCGGCTTCCGCCGCCTCGATCACCGCCGCCGGCGCGAATTTCGCCGGGACATAAATCACCGTAGAATTGGCGTCCGTCTCCTTTACGGCGTCCTGCACCGAATTGAACACCGGCAGATTATCTTCCGTCGTCTGGCCGCCTTTCCCGGGCGTCACGCCGCCGACGACCTTGGTGCCGTACGCCAGCATCTGTTTTGTGTGAAACGAGCCGTCGCGGCCCGTGATTCCCTGCACGATCAATCGTGTGTTTTCATCCACCAGAATACTCATGCCGCCCCTCCTTTCGAGAGCTCGATGGCTTTCTTCACGGCGGCCTCGAACGTCTCCGCGGTGATCAGCGGGGTATCCTTCAGCATCGCCATCCCTTCCTCCGCATTTGTGCCGCTCAACCGAATGACTATGGGCAGGTTGATCTCAATCTGCTTGTACGATTCGAGAATGCCCTCCGCAATGTCGTCGCAACGCGTGATCCCGCCGAAGATGTTGACCAGGATCGCCTTCACGTTCGGGTTACCCATCAGCAGCTTGAACGCGTGAATGACCTTGGCGGGGCTCGAACTGCCGCCCACATCGAGGAAGTTCGCGGGCTCGCCGCCAAAGAACTTGATCATGTCCATCGTCGCCATGGCCAGCCCGGCGCCGTTGACCATACACCCGATGTCGCCGTCGAGCTGGATGAAGCTTAGCCCCTTCTCTTTCGCCTCAATTTCGTTCGGGTCCTCCTCATCCATATCACGCAGCGCTTCAACGTCCGGCTGTCGGAACAGGGCGTTTTCGTCGAAGTTTATCTTGCCGTCGAGAGCGACCACTTCGCCGCGATCGTTCAACACCAACGGATTGATTTCCGCCAGGGAACAGTCCTTTTCAACGAACACCTTGAACAGGCCACGCATGACGTTCAGGACCGGTTCCGCCGTCGTCTCATCCTCAAACAATTTGCCGGCCACCTTCCGCGCTTCGGCTTCAGGAAACTCGTCCGCGGAAAGCGTATGAAATGTCAGGATCTTTTCCGGCGTTGTGGCGGCGACTTCCTCGATGTCCACGCCGCCTTCTGCACTGCAAATGAAGGAAATCCCTTTGGCGCTGCGATCCAGAATGATGCCGAGATAGGCTTCCTTCACGATTTCCGCGTCGGACTCCACGACGATCACCTTCTTTACGGTGATGCCCTTGATATCCATGCCGAGAATCCGCTCGCCCGCTGCGCGCGCCTCGTCCGCGTTCTTGACCACCTTGATGCCGCCCGCCTTGCCGCGTCCGCCCACGTGCACCTGGGCTTTGACGGCTACCGTGCCGCCATACGTGCCGGCCGCCTCATAGACTTCATCCGGTGTCATCGCCAGCGTCTGCGGCGGCACCGGTATGCCGTAGTTGGCAAACAACTCCTTGGCCTGATACTCGTGTATCTTCATCCGCTCTCCTCCATGTGAAACGTCGGACAATCAGAACATGTCCAAGCCGATGTGTCCAGCCATCAGGCGGAAGTGCTTGTCGAATGAATACAGGGGGACGCCATGACGCGCCGCGTTCTGGGCGATGATCAAATCCGCGATACCCACCCTATTGATGCCGTGCTTGAGGCACATCACCTGATGGTCCACGATCTCCTCCCAATCGATATCCAGCGGCAGAGTGCGGATATCCCGCAACAGCGCCGCCAGCTTGTGTTTTCGCTGAATCCGCAAAGGCGGAAGCAGTTCCGCCAGAATAAGGTCATTGGTTAGAATCAGTCCCTCGTCGATAAGGGTCTCCAAGCGATCGCCGTCCGGCGTCTGTTCACGGAAATACGCAATCCACACCGAGCTGTCCACCAACACGCTCATGGGCGTTTGCGCACGTGGTCCAAATCGAGGTCAATATCCACCTTGCCCCGAAATGCTTTCAGTTGCTGCAGGCGATTCTTGCGCACCAGGTCCTGCAAGGCGACAATGATGGTCGCGGTCTTGGAACGCTGCTGCGATGCCTTCATGGCCTCTTTCACCAGTTTTTCCGGCAAATCCAATGTCGTTCTCATGGCGCCCCTCGAGTATGCATAATCCTTCGCTCTTATGCATATAGGATGCGCCCGCGATGGTTCGCTGTCAAACGTTACTGACTGCCCCCCTCACCCCAGCCCTCTCCCCAGAGGGGAGCGGGAGGAACGTTTAACGTCCAACCTTGAACGTTCAACGTTAAACGTTGAGAGTTGGACGTTAAGACTTTCGTGGAGATTGCGGGGACAGACACTATCCGCTCTCGGACCGGAGCAGATTTCTCCCTCTCCCCCGCGGGGAGAGGGCCGGGGTGAGGGGGAACGCGCTGCCTCTGCAATCACTTCATACCAGCGCCCACTTACGCCCGTGCCAGCACCTCTTTGACGCATTCACGAATGCCGGAAGCCACGTCTTTCACCCACGGGCCGAGCATGTAGGCCGGCGTGGATACCACCTTCTGTTCCCCGTCAACGACGATGCTGTTCACCGCGCAGTTTTCGTGCTTGCTCCCCATCTTCTCCAAGGCGCCCGCCGTGTCGGCGTCGTTCCCGATCGTCAGCTTCACGCCGGCAATGAGTTTGGAAATGACCGCTGGTGAAATGCAGATCGCGCCAATCGGCTTGCCCGCTTCGTGCACCTCGCGCACTACGCGCGCCACGTCTTCGTTCACCGCCATGCCCGGTCCGGCTACGGCAAAATCGCTCAAGTTCAGCGCCGCGCCATACCCGCCGGGCAACGTCAACGCATCCAGGTCCGCCCCCTTCACAGTCGCGATATCAACAATCTTCCCGCGCGCGATGCGCGCCGACTCGATCAAGACGTTGCGCGATTCCTTCACGTCCTCGCCCGTGATATGGTTCACCACCTTGCGCTGCGGAATGTCGGGCGCCATGCAGACCGCTTCCGCCCCCGCTTCGTCCAGCGCCAGCAACGTCAAGACGGCTTCGTGAATCTCGGCCCCGTCCAGGTATCCGCAACCCGAAAGAATGACTCCTACCTTCTTCATGATGTGCTCCCTTCGTTAGATTCGCTTCGATTGCACGATAACATGATTCTCTGGCTCCGGCCACCCCCTGCAAGCGGCTCAAAACGGGCCCTTGAATTCCAATGCTTTCAAGTCTTCGCGCGGTTCGGGCAGCCAGCCGGAGGCCCGTCCCTGCACCAAGTCATAGGCCGCCGCCGCGATCGTGCGGGCGTTGGGATAAAACCGTTCTTCGAGGTTCGGCGCCGTGGGGCACGTGACGTGCGCGAAACCCATGCGACGGAAGCGCGCCGGCTCATCGTCCTGCAACGCTTCCGCGACACGCGCGACGATTTCCGCTGACGCGCCACACGTCGTCCAGCCGTTGTCGACCACCAACAGGCGTCCGGTCTTCCGGACCGACGAGACAATGGTGTCTATATCGAGCGGGCTCAACCAGATCGGATCGATGATTTCCGCCTGTACCCCCTGGTCCGCAAGGTAATAGTGCGCCCGCAGCGCTTCCAACTGCATGTAGGAAATGCCGACAATCGTGACGTCCCGCCCTTCCTGCACCACGCGCGCGCGGCCCGGCCGAATCTCATAGATCTTTTCCGGTACGGGACCGCGCTGAAAATGCAGAATGCGATGCTCCACGAACAGGACGGGATTGTCGTCCCGGATGGCGGCCACCAGACAACCCTTTGCGTCATACGGCGTGGACGGCGCCACGACTTTCAATCCCGGCACATGCATGAAGAACGAGTACAATCCCTGCGAATGTTGCGCGCCCTGCCCCCAACTCTTGCCGATCATCGAGCGTACCACCAGCGGCACGCTGACCTGGCCGCCGTACATGTAGCGCATCTTGGCCGCCATGTTGACGAGCTGGTTCATGCTCAACATTAGAAAGTCCATGCGAATATGGACATGGACCGGCCGCAACCCGGCCAGCGCCATGCCGATCGCCACACCCGTCATCGCGTCCTCCGACAACGGCGTGCCGAACACGCGCTCCTCTCCGAACTTCTCGACCAACCCGCGGGTGGTGCCTTGAATGGCCTTGGGATCATCGACGTCCAAGCCAAATACGATAACGGACGGGTCGCGCGCCATTTCCTGTTCGGAAGCCTCGCGCACCGCATCCACATATGAACAGGACCGGCTCACGCTCCGCCCTCCTTGAACACATCCTCGAACAGTTCCGAATCGGCCGGCCACGGACTCTGTTCGGCGAAATCGAACGCCTCGCGGATCTCCCGCTCGATGTCCGATTCGATCTTAGCGCGCTCCGCATCCGGCACGCGTTCGCCGAGTACGCGCACCGCGTCGCGAGCGTGCCAGGGCGCGGCCTCTTCCGGTGTGCGATACCCGAGATGATAATCCTCGTCCGGCCCGACATGTTCCTTCCAGCGGTAGGTCATGCACTCGAAAAAGAACGGACCGGCGGCGCCCTTGCGAAGTGCGTCGACCGTTTCGCCCACCCGCTCAAGCACGGCGAAGAAATCGTCGTCGATCGTTTCCGCGGGCATCCCGAATACGGCGGCCCGTTCAGCAATGTTGCACTTCGCCTGACGCGCCGACTGGTGCGTATGAATCGCGTACTGGTTATTCTCGCAGATGAAGACGATCGGTAGTTTCTTCAACGCCGCGAAGTTCAGGCTCTCGTAAAACACGCCTTCCTCCGTTGCGCCGTCACCAAAGAAAGAGACCACCACAACGGGCTCTTGCCGCAACTTCACCGCGTAGGCGTAGCCGACCGCCTGAGGAATCGTAGTGCCCACGACGGCGGACGCGCCCATGACGCGTGACGGTAAATGGATCAGGTGCATCGACCCCGCCTTGCCTTTGCCGCAGCCGGTCCCCTTCCCGTACAATTCCGCGATCATCGTTTTCAAGTCACCGCCCTTCGCGAGGTACAAGGCATGACTACGATAACTGCCGAACACGACATCGTCCGGGTTCAGGCATTCGCACACGGCGACGGAAACGGCTTCCTGCCCGATCGACAGATGGACCGGACTCTTAATCTTGTCCGATGGATAGATTCGCGCGACCTCCTCTTCCACGCGGCGAATGCGATAGAGTTGGCGGTAGAATCGCCGGATTTGCTCTTCGGTATAACGACGTGTCACGCCACCACCCCGCGTTTACCCGCCAGGAAATCTGCTAACGGTTTGCGCGCCGGCGCACACACTTCGTTCCACGGAATGTTAGCCGGCTCAAAGAAGACAAGTTCCTCGCTTTCCACGCTGCGCGTCAACGCGCCGCGCGGCTCGCCCGCCTCCAGCACGGCATCGACCAGATGCACGCGGTCCCCGTTATCCGGATACGTGGCGATACGGCGCTCGTTCGGATCGGAATACACGCCGACCAGTCCGCGCAGGGTCACCGTCAAGCCCGTCTCCTCCTGCACTTCCCTCACCGCCGCTTCGGTCAAGGACTCGCCGGGGTCGACCCGTCCGCCGGGCAGTCCCCAGAGCCCGCAGTCCGCGCGCTTCTCCAACAGCACGCTTCCGTCATCCCGCACGACGATAACGCCGACGCCGATTCTGACGATGACGGATGCGTCCACGTCCGCCCCGAACATATCGCGGTTTCCGGCGATTCCCGCGCTCATACCGTGGCCTCACGGGGATAGGTTCGCGGCAATTCGATCTCGAGAATCCGTCGAATATACCCGACGACTTCCGGCCCGAATTTCTCTTCCATCATGCGCTGGTAGCGCGGTTGAGCGTAGTACTCGCGAAACGCCTCGTCGCGAAACCGGAGAATATCGTGCGGCTGGAGGGATGCCGTCGACATCGGCCACGCGTCGGGCGCGTATTGTCCGTAACCGGACCATGTGGCGGGCAGTTCGATGCCTTCGGACAGCGCCTGTTTGTGCAGGGCCGTGCCGGGATAGGCCATGGCACAATAGAAGTTGGCCCACTCGAAGTTATATTCCTTGGCCATCTCAAACGACATGCGCATGGTTTCCATGTCGTCCTCGGGCAGGCCGAAAATGAAATTGCCGACGATATGGATGCCGGCCTCCTGCGTCCAATGCAGCGCCTGATGAATGGTCCGTTCGCTGGACCCCTTATCCACGGCCGTCCGCACCCGCTCGCTTGCGGCTTCAATGCCGTACGCCAGCCAGTTCACGCCGGCCCGTTTCATCTTCTTCAGGATGTCGAGGTTCTTGATGGATTCCACCCGCGCATACGCCCACATGTTCAGGTCGTATCCGCGCTCGATAATCATGTCGCAAATCTGTTCTACCAGATCGAGCCGGATCGTGAACACGTTGTCGAGCAGACGCAGAGTGCGCACGCCGTGCTCGTTAACCAGGTAATCGATTTCGTCCAGCACCTTTTCCGGCGAGCGCGCGCGGAAGTTCGAGCCGCCCGCCACTACGTTGACGCTGCAGAACGTGCATCCGTAGGGACATCCGTAGTTCGTGGCGATCGCCGCGTACGGCGTGCGCCGCGACAAGTCATCGAAGCAATGCCAGATATGCGCGCGATATCTCTGCGGAGGAATCAGGTCCCACGCCGTCATCGGCCACGCGTCCACATCCTGCACCATCGGGGCGCGCACGCTGCGGACCACGCGATCACCGTATCGCGCCCAGATACCCGCGATCTGTTCGTCATCCAATGGCGCGCTCCAACCGTGCGCGGTCAGATGTCGCAAAAGTTCCTCGATCGGCGCGAACGCTTCGCCCTGGCACACCAGATCGGCGCCTTCCTCCGTCAACATTTGTTCAGGATAGGCCGTGGGCACGACCCCTTCCAAAAGGATCGGCACGGAATGGCCTTGCGCGCGCAGCGCCTTCAGGAGATCGCTGGCCGCGGCCATTTTGGTCACGTCACCTGAATTGACGTGATCGGTGCAGACCATGGCCACGCGCGGGGCGGCTTTGCGGATGGCGGCGGCGGTCTGGTCCGGCGTCAGGTTATCGGCATCGGCGTCCAGAATGGACACGGAATAGCCGCGCGCCCGGATAAATGCGGCGGTCAACCCCGCTTGCACGGGAGGCGTGATGGCGGCGATATCCGACGCCAGCGCGCCGTACGCGCGCGCGCGGTTGTTTGGGAATACCAGCAGTAGATCCAACGGTTCGCGCATAGATCATCTCTTATCAATCCATTGCCATGTGGGATAGATTTCAATCTTCACGCCCTCATAACGTATCGAGTCTCTTTGAGCAAACGTCAAGATAATGGCTTGTCGCTTTCTTTGATCCGGCAAGTGGAAGGCGTGGTACAGCCCATCCAATTCACGGCGCTGATTGTCCGCCGTCAATTCATGGCATACCTGAATCACCTCTCTATCCGTGATAAAATCGCATTCCCACGCATCCTTCTCGCCCGCATAAGCCAGATTCCCGCCACGGGCGCGCAGCGCCAAAAACACTTGATTTTCCAGTCGGCGCCCACGATCCGGCTTACTATGCGTGGCGTTCACCCGGCGCAGACCGTTATCAATGGCATAATACTTTTGCGGAGCGACTATTCGTTGCTTCGGCGAAACACTGAATTTGGGAAGCGGCAATATCAGGTATGCGTCTGAAAGATATTCCAAGTATCGGGAGGTCTGCCCCACAGACGGAATATCCAGTGATTTTGTGAGCGACTGCATCGAAAATGGCTGCCCCGTGTGCGCCAGCAAATAAAGCGCGAGGTTCATCAGATGACGCGTCTCTCTCAATCCGTGGCGAAGCGCAATATCCCTCTGAACCACATCACGCAGTAATTCCTGTAGTGTTTGAGCTTGTCGATCGAACAAATAGGGCGGGAAGCCCCCATCGTCAAGGAAGCCGGCGAAAGACTCCTCTCCCGCAACTTGCCCCGTGAATGTCCTGTACTCAAGAT
>SKZA01000222.1 GCA_007127595.1 Kiritimatiellia bacterium | reverse complement strand
TCGTCTCCCGTTCCCGGCATCTCGATCTTGATTACACGCGCACCAATATCCTGCAACAACATCGTGCAATACGGACCCGCCAATACACGTGTCAGATCCAGCACCGTCACTCCGGCCAATGGTTTTTGCGGTTCGGTCATGTCATCCCCCTTTGCGAATTCTTGCGCCTTTTGCGGCCATTCCGTCACGGCTCAATCGCGATCAAGCGGCACAGCGACGATTCCAATTCAATCCCGCGCAACGGGAACAAGCCGACCCAGACCCGCTTGTTGCTCAATTCATTAATCTGGCCGCCGATATTCTCGGCATGCACCAATCCCTTCGGGAACAGTTGCAGGTGCATGACCTGATAGTATTCTTCCAACGGGAACATCTCGTCCCATGATTTGCCGTACTTCTCCTTCAACTTCTTCTCCGCCGCCTGGAAGTCGCGCGGATGCCAGCTGCGAATGATGGTATTCATCGGATGATCGGCGCTGCCGCAATCCACACCAATCCACTTGATCTGCATGTCCAACGCCCACTCGTGGAATTCCGGACTGGGCCCGGGATGACGCACAAAATACCGCAGTTCGTCCGATTCTTCCTGATCCCAACCGAAGCGGTTGTAGCCGGTATTGATGATCAGGATATCGCCTTTCTCGATCTGCGCTTTCGAGACCAACATTTCCGGCGAGTACAGGTCGTAATCGTCGACCTCATCCGAGATATCCACCACCACGCCCGGCCCATACCAATGCGAAAGCGGCGTATCGCCGATCGTGCGACCCGACGCATGAAAATGAATCTCCCCGTCCACATGCGTCCCGACATGGTTGCTGGTCGTAATGATCTGTCCGTTCGCGCCCTGCCCCTGATGCGCACCTGCGAGCCGTTTAAAGTATTGCACGCCCAGCGGCATGTAACTCGGCCACGGCGGTGTATGTACGCTCAAACGCTGTGTAAGATCATAAATCTTCGCGCGCCCCATCATTTCAATGAATTCTTCCGATGTCATAGTATGAACTCCTTGCTCTTGTTGTTGGTCAATTTAGCGTGTCGGGTGTCGGGTGTCGGGTGATTAATCCAATAGTTGTTCTAATTCTTGCTCAGTCAATGGATCGGCATTCTCTTGAGGTCTTGTCGCATACTGAGCGTTTGATTCCTTTACGCCATGTGATCGACTTGTAGCGTTATTGGCTCTCAGCGTCTGGATTGATTTCGTCAAACGAGCAATGATCCTATCCAATAGATCTATACGCGCCGCAACCACTTCTCGGGGAAGCCAGTGCTTCATTCGCTTATACCGCCCTAACGTTTCGCGCGCTGATCCACGAGCTATGTCCAGAAACCGGATGAACTCCGTCCTGCTCAATCGGCCAAAACCTTCCTCGATGTTCGCACATATCGAGTCCGTACTCCCAACCTGTTGACCGATCAACCGATAACAACGTGGATCACCTCGCAACAGTTCCATATCCTCCACGACAGCATCAAACAGCTCCATTCCATCTTGATACGGCCCAAAATCATCTATCCGGTTCCGACTCATTCTTCACATCCGGCACCCAACACTCGACACTCCTCTTCGCGACACCCGACACCCTATACCCGCTCCGCGAGCCCTTCTACCGCTTTCACAAACGGTTCCGGCGGCGCGCTGACCACGCCGGCGCCGACCTGCCCGACTCCGGCCTGCTTGTGCGCCACGCCGGTATCAATGAATGGCGTGATCCCCTTCTCCACCACCTTCGCGGCATCGATGCCGGTCGGCGTCCCGCGAAAATCCAGCGCCGGAATCCGATACATATCGTTTTCACCCACGGCGATCTCGTACATCTCCATGGTATAATTGAGCGCGTCGCCCGCCGAGCCGCCGACAAACTGGACAATGGCCGGCGCGGCGGCAATGGCGAACCCGCCCAAACCTCCCGTCTCCGTTATGGCGCTGTCGCCTATATCCGGATTCGCGTCTTCCTTGGTGTAGCCGGCAAAAAACAACGCATCCGGAACCAGTGCCGGGCCCGTGAACCATGTGTTGCCCGTACCGGAAAGTTGAATGCCGAAGTCCGTCCCGTTCCGCGCCATGACCACCAGCATCGAACTGCCTTTCACGTCGCGCGCGGCGTCCAACACGCACTTGCACGCGGGCATGGACAGATTCAGGAAGAAATGGTCGTTGCCATTGATGAACTCGATCACCTGCGCGACCGTGTCGCGATCCTCCACGGCGCGGACCAGCGACGGCACCAACGCGCGCAGGAACAGCGACGTGCCCGCCCGGTTCCGGTTATGCACCTCGTCACCCATGTGCAACGCCTGCGCGATGATATTTTTCAGATCGATCCCGCCCGACAGATCGATGGCAGCTTTCAGCGCCGGATACAACGTCGTCTCCATCCATTTCAGGCGCTCGATAACGTCCGACGAGTACGCCCCGTAACGGAGCACTTTGCCGAGCCCTTCGTTCTGCGTGCAGAAGGCACGATTGCCGAACGTCTCGTTCTCAACGATGAAGACCGGCATGGATGCCGAAACGACGCCCGCCATCGGACCGACCGACGAATGTTTATGGCACGGCGCGAATTGGTACTGCCCGC
>SKZA01000184.1 GCA_007127595.1 Kiritimatiellia bacterium | reverse complement strand
TGGACAACTGAGGGTGCCCCATTCCGGCCACGCGGGCCAGTTCATTGGAATAGGACTGCATGTCGCCCGTATCCCGATATGCGCGCGCGAGCTCGATGCGCCAAGTTGGCGGGTGTTCGGGCGATTGTACGGCGCGTTGAAAGTGTGGAACGGCCTTTACTGGCTCGTTAAGCTCCATCCATGCCAAGCCGGTGACGAGCTCGAGGAATTCCATACCGGGCAGGTCGCCGTCAAGTGCAGGTGTCGTCTTCCCAATCGCTTCGTCCGATCGGTCCAGCAATATCAGGCATAATGCCAGGTTAGAGAGGAAATGCGGAGAGCGGGGATTCCCCGCAACGGCCCTTTCGAGATACCTAAGTGCCTTGTCGGGTTTGCCCTGTTCCAGCAAGGTATAACCGAAGCTGTTATTGGCCGCGGGATTGTCCGGGCTATGGCGAAGGATGTTTTCAAATGCAACGAGCGAGTTTTCCCAGTTGGGCAAATGTGCCTTCGTGAGATGTGTGCAAAGTGAAAGCGTTGCGATGGCGAGAGCAAGAAGCACGGCTTTGCCATGACGATATTTGGCCGCAATGCGGGCGCCGGTCCATGCGAGAGCGATGGCAATGCCGATTGAGGGCAGATAGGTGAAGCGATCCGCATAAGCAGCCATGCCAAGCCGAATGCCGCGAATCACGGGAAACAAACCAAGCAAGAACCAGAGCCAACCGACAAGTAGATACGGAGCCTTCACTCGATACCACAAGAAACTGGCGGTAATGAGAAGCAGGCTGAGCGCCGCCAAGATGGCGGTCGGCCAGTAGACGTGATCGTGTTCTGTATATATAAGGGATAAGTTGATGGGCCTGAAAAGCTTGTCGATATAGACCCAGTAATTGGGGAATACCAGGCCTATTCGATGTACGAGTGATAGCCCCTCCCCGCTGATGCTTTGGGCATGGGTGTGGATATTGATGAGTATAAAGACGGCAGATAGGGAAAAGAGGGGAAGCTTTTCAAGCAATAACGGCCTCCAGCGGCGCCACGCGCCTTTACCCCAAGGGTCTCCTCCGCGTTGTAGGGGCCAGTAGTCAAGGAGCAATAAGGCGAAAGGCAGTATGATGACGATGGCTTTCGAGAGTAATCCAAGAAGCATCAGGCCGAAAATAGACCACATTTTTCTCTGTCTTTGATCGGCGGTGTAGTCGGTGTACGTGAGCAGGGCCCACAAGAAGAAGAAGCCGCTTAGCACGTCTTTTCGCGCGGATATCCATACAACAGATTCGACGCGCAGTGGATGCACTGCGAACAGGGCGGCGACAAAGGCGCTTCGCCAGTGACAGCCCGTTAGGCGATAGAGTATCCAGAAGAGCAGCAGGGTGTTCGTTGCGTGCAGCAGGATGTTTGTGAGCCGGTAGCCTGATGCCGTCGTACCGAACAGATCGCTATCGACCATATATGAAATCCAAAGGAGGGGAAGCCACCAGTCCTCATGTACAATTACCCATGCCCACGCGACGTTATTCCAAGTGAGGCCGGATGTGACGTGTGGATTCTTATACACATAGAAGGGATCATCCAGCTTTACAAAGTCGTATGGAATGGCGGGTGCAAATATGGCGAAAGTGAGAGCCGCCAGTATGAACGCCGTGAGTCCCACGCGATGAGCGCGCCACAACTCGCCCCATTTAATTCGGTTGTGCGCCATTTCCTGTCTCCCGTGCACCCTGTCAACCGCATGCAGCCGGCTCCTTCACTGGCGGAGCAAAAAGTCGAATCTATTGCCGTTACGGCATTAAACTAATCAGGTTTGCTTGCTTCACTATGAGCAATGTTGGATTATATCGCCTTGTTGTTTGGATTGGAATTGGAAATAGTCACCCTTGTAGCTAGAAGCCGTTCAGGTCTCGTAATTCATTGCGAATGGTGGAATTGTGAGCGGAGGGGCGAGACTGTGGAAATAGGGATTTCCGATGACGAAGACGCAATCAAGGCCGATCGTGTCCGCGACCACCTTCAAGAGTCAGCCCTACGATCTGGCCGTGGACACGATTGACCAGTCGGATCTGGACGAGTTAATGGCATGGATGCGGGAGTATCCGCGCCTGACCATGTGGAAGGAAACGACCCGGTTCGAGGCGGAATGGGCCGAGTGGCTGGGTGTGAAATACGCCGTCATGGTCAATTCCGGTTCTTCGGCCGACCTGCTGATGTACGCGGCACTCGATGCCGCGGGACGGGCGGGAAACCGTAAGGTCGTCGTCCCCGCGACGGGTTGGTCCACCACCGTCGCGCCCGCCCTGCAATTCGGGTGGCAGGCAGCGATGTGCGAAACCGCTAGGGACACGTTCGGTTTCGATGTCGACGCCTTGAACCAACTCATCGAGAAGGAGCGACCCGATACGGTCATTCTCGTACAGGTCTTGGGCGTGCCGAACCACATGGCGCCGATCCTGGAACTGAAGGACAAGTATGGTTTCAATCTTCTGGAAGACTGTTGCGCGGCGCACGGCAGCCGGCATCAGGGCCGGAAGGTGGGCACGTTCGGGGACATGTCGTCATTCTCTTTCTATTACGGCCATCACATGTCCACGGTGGAAGGCGGCA
>SKZA01000150.1 GCA_007127595.1 Kiritimatiellia bacterium | reverse complement strand
CGGTTGAAGTGGAAGAACCAGTAGCGCCCGTCGAAGAACCCGCACCCGCCGTCGACCCGTTTGACGATGACGACCTTTTCATGTTCGATGACTTTGAAGAGGAGCCCCCGGTCGAAGAAGATCCCGTCGTTGAAGAGGAATGGGACGAGGAAGAGGACATCGTCGTTGAGGAAGTAGAAGAAGTCGAAGAGCCCGAAGTGGAAGTAACGCCCGAGGAAGTGGCGCGTGATGTGGCCGCACAGGAGGAAATCCGGCGCCAGGCGGCGGAAGTCAACGGATTGCAGAACCTCGACACGGGGTTCCGCGCCTTGGATCAAGACGAATTCCAACGAGCGCGGCAGGCCTTCGAAGTCGCCTTGCGCGATATCCCTGACCGGCCCGCTACACGTGAATTGCGGGAACGCGCCCGTTGGGGGCTGGCGGAATCCCATTACCGTATCGCGCAGCGAATCTATCGCGACGACGGCGACATGCGTGTGGCGCGACAGAACGCCGAGGAAGCGGAGCGTATCAACCCGGGGCATCGCGGCGTTTCATTTTTGAAGCGGCGCATTGCGCGGGAAGAAGCGCGGCGGTTGGCGGAAGAGGCCCGCCCGGTGCCCGTGGAAGAGCGTCCTGATGTCGTCGAACGTCGCCGCGACGTCGATGAAATGCTTAGCGAGGGGCGAGCCTATTATGAAGCCGGCGAACTGGCACGCGCCGAAATCCTATTTGAGAGCGTCCTTATTCGAGACGAGTACAACGTGCAAGCCATGCGCTATCTGAGGCGCATCGCCGAAGACAAGGCGCGCGTGAGTGAGCGAATGCGTGAAACCACCACCGCGCAGATGATTCAGCAAGTGCGTGATGCATGGAGTCCGCCGCGCCGGGACGACGTGCGTCTCCCGGACGAACTCGTCCGGCCTGATCCCACCGATATCGTCACGCCGGCCGAGCGTCTCCGTGAAAGAATGGAAGCCATCATCATCCCGCGCGTAGAGTTTCGTCAGGCGAACATCCGCGATGTCATCGCTTTTCTGCGCGATGCCAGCGAGGCCGCCGATCCCGAAGGTGAAGGCGTCAATATCATCCTCAATATGAGCATGCCCGAAGGGGCCCCTGCCGCTCGTCCTGCCACTCCTGCGCCATCGCCCATCGATGATCCGTGGGGCGATGACGATCCTTGGGGCGCCGTAGCCCCCGCTGCGCCTGAGCCCGCCGGTGTTTCCGGTGTGCCGACCATCACATTGAACCTGCGGCGCATCTCTCTGATGGAAGCCATCCGCTACATCACCGAAGTGGCGGGCTTGCGTCATCGGATTGAGGATAACGCCGTGGTCATCACGCCCGCGGGCATCGCCGATGTGGGCCGTGTCTTGACGCGCCTTTATCCCGTGCAGCCGTCCTTCCTCGACATCATTCAGGATCGCCAGGAAGACGCGCCCGCTCCGACCGGGTTTGGAGAATTTGGTGCGCGTCGACCGCCGCCCACCGGGCGAGGCGCCGATGTGAAGGCCTTCTTTGAGGCGACAGGCGTCCCATTTCCTGTAGGCACCTCGATCACGTACAACCCGACGATCAGTCAGTTGATCGTGGCCAACACCCCGGAGAACCTCGATAGATTCGAGCGTATCCTGTCCCAGTTGAACGTTGTGCCCAATCAGGTTGAAATCGAGGCGCGCTTCGTCGAAGTGGCTGAAGAAGACATGAAAGAGTTGGGCCTGCAATGGATCTTCACGGATAACTACCAATTCCTGCAACGGGGCTCCGGTCCCGTGGGCACCCGCGAGCGCGTCCAAATCGATGCCGGCAGTGCCAGTCGCGGTATGCGCTTCTTCGGTACGGACGTGGAAGATTCCGCGATAGCGCCACGCATGGCCGCGACAGCGATCGATCCCACCTACGCGGGCAATATCTTGAGTATTTCCAGCGTCCTGACAAATCCGGAAATGCGTGTCGTTCTGCACGCGCTCTCACAGAGCGGCAATGTTGATCTACTCTCCGCGCCGCGTGTGACCACGCGGAGTGGCATAAACGCTTCCATCGAGGTGGTCCAGGAAATCATCTATCCGACCGAATTCCGCGTAACGGAACCGACGATTACGGCCGCCTCCGGCGCGACAGGCAGCGCGGTGGTTTCGCCGCCGACGGTCACGCCCGACAACTTTGAGACGCGTCGCACGGGCGTGATCCTCAACGTCACACCGACGGTCGGTCCGGATGGATACACGATCGATTTGGCGCTCTCGCCCGAAGTAGCTGAACTTGTAGATTGGCTGCAGTATGGTTCCCGCTTGCGGGTGCCGAATCCCGATGCGCCCGGCCAGTTCCAGGAATTCATCTACAATATTCCGCAGCCGGTGTTTGCCAGCCGCAACGTCACAACGAGCATCGTGATCTGGGACGGCCAGACCGTGGTCATGGGCGGCTTGATGCGCGAACGTCTGGTGACGATCGAAGACAAGATTCCGATCTTGGGTGATATCCCGTTGTTGGGACGCTTGTTCCGTACGGAAGGTTCGCGTAGCCGGAAGGAAAACCTCCTGATCTTTGTAACCGCCCGTTTGGTGGACCCGGCCGGTAAGCCGATTCATCGGGCGGACGCGATGACGTTACCGGCGCCCGGCATGGAATAACATGTCGCCGTGTTCCGTGACGCCCGCCCATGCTTGAACAGAAGCCCGCAAAGACATGGGCGGTGGGAACAGGGTCTTGAGGCAATCCATCCCATGTGTCGTCAATTAATTGGCTGAGCGGCACAACACGTGAACGTTGGATGTTGAACGTTCTCTTCCCCGACCGCAACTCCCGAACACTGAATACCGAATACCGAATCCCGAACCCTGAACCCTGAACTCCAATTCCGTTTGCTCCTCATTGATGGCCACGCCGTGGCGTATAGGGCGTTCTATGCCATCCGTCAGTTGACGACGAAAAATGGTCGTCCGACGAATGCGGTATACGGGTTCATCCGCATGCAGCAACAACTCGAACGGCAGTGGCGACCGACGCACATGGTCGCGGTCTTTGACGGCGGATTGCCTGACGAGCGGATGGAGCTATTGGCGTCCTACAAGGCGCAGCGGGAAGCAATGCCGGACGACCTGGATGCGCAGTTCCCGGTGATTGAGGAATATCTGCGCTTGTCCGACATTCCCGTTTTGCGCGAAGAGAACGAGGAGGCGGATGACGTCATGGCAGCCGTAACAGTCAAGGCGCGGACCGCGGGGGGGGAAGTGCTTCTGGCGACAAGCGATAAGGACATGTTTCAGTTGGTGGATGATCGAACGTTCATCATTCCGCCCACCAAGTCGGATATGCGGATGGGGGCTGCCGAAGTACGGGAGAAGACGGGCGTTGACCCGGCATCGATCGTTGAATGGCTCGCCTTGATTGGCGACACGTCGGACAATATTCCCGGTGTGCCGGGTGTCGGCGCCAAGACCGCCGCAAAACTGTTGAATGCACACGGTTCAGTGGAAGCGATCTACGCGAATCTGGACGACATCAAACAGGAAAAACTGCGAGAAGCGTTGAAGGCGCATCGTGAAGATGTGCTTCGCAATATGCGAATGATGAAATTACGCATCGATATTCCTGTGGTCCCGGATTGGAATAACTGGAAAGTAGGGCAGGGGGACGTGAAAGGACTGCACGCCTTCTATCAGGAACTCGAATTCAACTCTTTGGCGAAGGAGCTGGAAAGTCCTTCGCTGTTTGGGGAATGAAACATAGTGCCCCGCCGTTGCGCGTCAACATAAGCTGAAAACGGCCCAATTGTTTTGTCAGCCAATACGGAAGTGCGGGCAAAATATGAACGGAGGGCGGGGTTTTTAACCCGCCTATCTGCGGGCTTTGTTTTGGTCGGATTACAAATCCGCCCTCCATTGCAAAGAATGGGACGACCTCCCGCCTTCGCTGCGCTACGGCGCGGCAAGCCGTGTCGTCTCTGAACGAACCGAAATCATATGCAACGTTGGAAATACATCCTGATCGCCCTCGGCTTGATCTGCCTATTCGCCGTGGGCTTTGGAACGCGCTATGCCATATTGAAGGCCAACCAGGACGCCTATGCAGGGGACCTGCCCTTTACGCTCGAAAGCGCCATCCAATTCCGCAACGTACAACGGATCTACGAAGGGGAAGGCTTGGCGCGGCGCGATCCGATGATCCAGTACCCGGAAGGCATTGAAGTGTTCCGGACGGATACGGTGCTGGCCGAGTATGTGTATGCGTGGTTGGCCCGCCTTCTGCCGGGCGACATCCCGTTGCCGGACCGGGTGCGCTGGATCATGCTGGCCTGGTTCAGCTTGTCGATCCCGCTCATGGCCTTTTGGGTTACCGGTTGGACGCGGTCCCGCTCGGCCGGGGCCGTTGCCGGACTGTTCTATGCCGTAGCGCTGTCATCCGTTATCCGCTCGTCGGGGATCGAAGTGTCCCGCGAGAATTTTGCCATTCCGTTCCTGTTGGCACACTTGGCTTTGGATGCGTGGGCCCGGCGCGGCGACGGGGCCATTCACGCGCAGCGAAACCTTGCCCTCGGAGCGGGTGTCTGTCTCGCCATAGCGCTCGCCACATGGGACATGATCCAATTCTACGTCATTCTATGGGCGGCGGTCTTCCTCGTCACCGCGATCCGGGGAAACTTGGATAACGATTCGGCCGCCCGTTTCCGCTGGCTCGCGTCGGCCGGCGCACTGATCGCGGTGGGGCTGCTGTCCCCGTATCATCGCGCACATGGATTGCTGCTTTCGCCTGCCGTGCTGCTTGTTTATGGAACGACGATCATGCTGTTCATTCAGCGTATTCGTCCATGTCGCACCTTCGCCCGTTGGGGCATCGCGTTGGCGCCGTTGATCATCTACACCCTGGTCCCCGATGCCTATGGCGCGAGCTACGGACATTTCGGAGAATTGCTGGCGGCAAAGATTCGGCACTTAAACGTCAAGCCAGACGACCCTTCACTCCTGACATTTAATCAGCGCATCATGTGGGTGCCCGCGCTCGATTCCGCCACATGGCCGTTGACACGCATGCTGTTTCCGGCTATGTTATTCTTAGTTTTAGTGGGTATGGCATCCGCCCTGCTTCCCGGACTCTTCCGACGCCGTCATAATGATCGCGCGGATTCCAAAGACGCCAGTTTATTTCATTACACGTTCTTCTTTTGTTCTTCTCTAATCGCGTATGTGCTCTTCGTCCGTTTCCACATCTATGTGGCGATATTCGCGGCCGCATGGATCGGATGGTGGTGGGCGTGGGCGCTCGGGCGGGGATGGATGCCCTGTCTGGTCTGGCCATTGGTGCTTATCGGCCTGACATGGGAGGCGGCGCATGTCCTGATCGATCCGGGGCGCTGGGGGCGGCCCAACGTCTATTACCGGGAAACACAGGAATTGGTCGAATGGTTACGGGACAATGTGGCGCCGGAACCGGTCCTGGCAAATTTTGGCATCAGTGCCTCGATCGTCGCGTACGGCGGTTGCCCGATTGTGTTACATCCAAAATTTGAGAAGCAGGAAATCCGCGAGCGCGTTCGCTCCTACGGTGAAACATTGTTTACCGGAGACGAAGAAGCGTTTCGGGATTGGGCGGATGAACATGGGGCCGTCTTCTATGTGTACGCGCTTGGCGAATTTGCGACGCGCAGCCCGGAATTGCAGATGCGCTATTTCGTCAACGCGTTGCACCCGCCGGAAGAGGCTCCGGCGCGCATGTTCGAGGATGCACCGCATGAGGCGACATATTTTGAGTACCTGTGGGGGAACCGAAAGTATCGCGTGTTCCGGGTCATTTCTCGCGAAGACGAACAGCAGGCGGATCGCTTGACGATTCGCGCCGAGCGCGCACTGGCGCGAGGCGACCTGGCGACGGCGGAGGAGTATGCGTGGGCGGCATTGGCGTTGTTACCCGCGCAGTATCGCGCGCGTGAGGTCATACGCCATGTGACGTCGCTGCGGGATCAAGGGTTCGAATATGCGCCGCCCGAACCGCTGGAGGGCGAGGCTCCCGCCGAGCCGTAGTGCGGGGAGTGGGGCGGTAAGCCAATGGAGGGCGAGGCTCCCGCCGAGCCGCCCGTCGAGGAATGAGACAGGACAAAAAGAAATGATCGCATCGTGACTGAAACGATCCGGCACATGCCCGGCGGGCGCTTGATCGGTATTACCGGCGGCATCGCCTGCGGCAAGAGTGAAGTCGGGCGCATTCTGGCCGAAGCGGGTGTGGATGTGCAGGACTCCGATGCCATGGCGCACGAGGCGATCGCGCGAGGCGGGCCGGCGTACGACGAGGTCATTCGGCGGTTTGGCAGGACGATTGTCGGGCCGGACGAAGAGATTGACCGCGCGATTCTCGGCGAACGGGTCTTCGCCGATCCGGCGGAACGGGCAGCGCTGAATGCGTTGGTCCACCCGCATGTACGGCGCGCGTGGCGCACATGGGCGGATGAGGTGCGGGCGTCGGGCCGGATGGGGGCCGTACTGATACCGCTGCTGTTCGAAGTGGGCGCGGAAAAGGATGTGGACGAGGTCTGGTGTGTGGCCGCGTCGGAAGACCTGGTGGTGACGCGTTTGGCGCGCCGCGGCCTGACGGAAGAACAGACGCGGAAACGCATCGCGGCGCAAATGCCGCTGAAAGAAAAAATGAGGCGCGCCGATGTCGTGATTGAGAACAACGGTTCGTTGGAGGAGTTGAAAGAAGAGACGCTGCAGAAGCTGCAAACAATCTTGAGTAAGGAGATAAAAGAACATGGCTGATGATCAGAGACAACATCGCAGAGGGCGTTCCGGCCGGTCCGGGCGCGGACACCATCACAAACGTTCCCGCGGAGGGGGACAAGGGCAGGGACAAGGAAACGGCCCTGTCGCCGTTGACGACGTCGACGAACAGACGGACGACAAGGAGGGCGTGGACAAAGGGCCTCCCGGGCCGCCGCTGAAACTGCATGAACTGCAGGTTCAGACCGTCCCCGACCTCGTCAAGTTTGCCGAATCGCTCGGCTTGTCTGAACTGGGCGCGTTGGCGAAACATGAACTGGTCTTTGAGATCCTTAAAGCCAATGCGCGCCGCAACGGACGCATGTTCGGTCGCGGCGTGCTTGAAATCCTGCCCGACGGTTTCGGATTCCTGCGCTCGCCGTATTACAACTATCTGCCGTGTCCGGAAGATATCTATGTCTCGCCGTCACAGATCCGGCGGTTCGGCCTGCGCACGGGCGACTTTATTGAAGGCGAAATCCGGCCTCCGAAAGAGAAGGAGCGCTTCTTCGCCCTGTTGAAAGTCGGCCAGATCAATGAAAAGGAACCCGATTCGGCGAAGAATCTGATCCCGTTTGAGCATCTCACCCCCCTGTTCCCGGACAAACGGTTCGTGCTCGAAACGGAAGCGGACAACATTTCCATGCGCGTCATGGACCTGCTCACACCGATCGGTGTAGGGCAGCGCGGCCTGATTGTTGCGCCGCCACGCACGGGGAAGACCGTTCTCATGCAACAAATGGCAAACAGCATCTCGAAGAACAACCCGGAAGCGAAGTTGGTCGTGTTGCTGATCGACGAGCGGCCTGAGGAAGTGACCGATATGCAGCGCAACACGCAGGCCGAGGTCTTGAGCTCGACGTTTGACGAGCCGCCGGAGCGACACGTGCAAGTGGCCGAAATCGTCATAGAGATGGCCAAGCGCATGGTCGAAAACGGCAAGCACGTCGTGATCCTGCTCGACAGCATCACCCGCTTGGCGCGCGCGTACAATACGCTGCAACCCCATAGCGGAAAGATCCTGTCCGGCGGGGTGGACGCCAACGCGTTGCACAAGCCCAAGCGCTTCTTCGGCGCCGCACGCAACATCGAAGGCGGCGGCAGCCTGACCATCATCGCCACGGCCCTGGTGGACACCGGCAGCCGCATGGACGAAGTCATCTTCGAGGAGTTCAAGGGTACCGGCAACATGGAGCTCGGTCTCGACCGGAACCTGGTTGACAAGCGCATCTTCCCGGCCATCAATATTGAGAAGTCGGGTACGCGCAAAGAGGAAAATCTCCTGCACCCGGACGAGTTGAATCGCATCTGGATTCTGCGCAAGGCGCTCAAGGACGTCCCGGCCGTGGAAGCGATGGAACTGCTGATTAACCGGCTGAAAAAGACCAAGAGCAATGCGGAATTCCTGATGAATCTGCAAGGCTGATCGCATGGATAAACCGCTGCACAGCGCCGGCTTGGAATGGGATAAGCCGCGGGCGCGACATGCCGTAGCCGCGGCGACGGCCTTGGCCCTGTCTGTGCTGATGCATGCGCTGATTCTGACGCAGTTTCCCCCGTTGCCCGTGGGCAGCCCGCCACGACTCGACGAAGACGGCCGGATCCGTCCGGTCATCCTCGGCGATGTGCGGCGGCACATGGCCGAAACACTCGAGCGTCCGGAACGATTCCGCGCTCAAGACCCGGACGTCCTCGGCGCGGAATCCATGGATCCCGGCGCGTTTCGTGACCTGCTGGAACAAGTGCTTCCTTCCGAGCCGGCCGATTTGGGGGTCGCCCTGGCCGGCGAGGATCAGGCGCTGGCCATGCCCGAACTGGAAACCGAACGCGACACATGGGATCCGCGTCAGGACATGGTACAGATTCGCGAGCGCATCGTGCCCGACGAGCGGGCGGCGTTGCCGCGTCGCATGGTCCCTGATATCGACCGGACCGCGGCGGGCTTTGACGTGGCGGAGCCGGCGGACGCGGTCGCCATGGAACGCGCCGCACGCAGCGAAGGCTGGCTGCGCGCCGGGGCCGGGGACGGACGCGGCTGGCGGGGTACGGTCACCGAGCCGGACAAAGCGGACGCGGCCGCGGATCGGACGGCGCTTACCCTGCCGGACGTGCTCGATGAAGCGCCGGACGAAGTGACGGACGTTGCCCCCATCGAGCAGTTGCTCGCGCTGGACGTCGCAACGTTTACGGAACCGGACGATCCGGATCACGTCTATTTCGAAATACGTATTCGGCGCAGCGGCGCCGAGGCGCTGCCGGTGCTCCCGAAAGATGTCCTGCTGATTCAAGACGCCTCCGCCAGCATGACCCAGCAGGCCGTGGACCGGGCGAAAGAGGGCATGCATCAGTGGTTGCGTACCTTGCGGGAAGGCGACCGTTTTGACGTCATTGCGTTTAATGACGCCATTGCCCGCGCATTCGGCGAATGGACGCCGGTGGACGTCTTGACGCGATCGCGCGCGACGTTCTTCATTGAAAACATGCGCGCGCAGGGCGGGACGGACATCTTCGCTTCGTTGCAACCGCTATTGGAGATGGACGCCGCTGCGGACCGACCGGTCATTGCCGTCATGGTCAGCGACGGAGTGCCTACGGTGGGTGTGGTGGACAGCACGGAAATCATCGCGCGCTTTTCGGAAGAGAATGCCGGGCGCGTTTCCGTCTTCAACGTGGGGGCGGGCCGTCGTGTGAACAAGTATCTGCTCGACTTCCTGAGTTACAAGAACCGTGGTGACGCCATCATGACGGATGACGCCGCTGCGATATCCGACGCCTTGTCGCGGATGGCGCATGAAGTCAGTCGCCCCGTATTGGCCAACCTGCGCTTGCGCGTGGCCGGCGCGCCGGAAGTGGACATGTATCCCGAAATGCTGACCCATCTGTATCTCGACCGCCCGTTGGTGGTGTACGGACGCAAACCCGCCGGTACGCGCGATCCGGTCCTGCATATTGTGGGACGGTCCGGTCCGGAGGTGAAGGACATGCTTTTCCGCTTGGACTTTGATCAGGCCGCCGCGGGCAATGCAGTCATTCGCACTGAATGGGCATGGCAACGGGTATATTATTTGGTTGGGGAACATATACGCACGCGCGACCCCACCGTCCTGCGCGAGATCCGGCGCATGGCCGGGGCGTATGGTCTGCGTGTCCTCTACGGCGCCGAACACGTGCCTATGCACTTCTGATCACTCATGACACGCATCTTCCGTTGTAACCGCGAGTTGGACCATCTGCACCGAAACCGTGTGGCCCGCATCCGGCGGGAAAAACGTCGATTGCGCATCATCGTATGGATTTCCATCATTGTCATGATCCTGACCGGCATAACCGGCGCCATGTTCG
>SKZA01000054.1 GCA_007127595.1 Kiritimatiellia bacterium | reverse complement strand
TGTCTCAAACCCGCGTCGAATCAATTCCTTGTAGATGGCCTTACCGCAACCCCAGAACTTCGCCGCAAGAACCAGCGCCAGTTCCGGATCGCCGCTCTCAAACTGAAAGCCACCCCAACCCGCAAACGATCCGCCCACCCGGATGCTCCAGGGCGCGTAGCCGTATTGACGTCGCAACGCCGTCTTGCCCGCCAACCACTTTTCATACGCCGGCCCATCAAACAGACTCGTTGCAAGAGGCAGATGCCGCCTGACACGCGGGTCGTTGTGCAGCGCGCACACTTCAATCGGCGGTGCACTCTCGAGTGGCTTGAGTTCAAGGGCGAAGACGGTCATTGGAGGCGTTCCTCACGCCGACGTTGATAAACATAACACTCGTCCTCTCCGAACATTCGGCGTTCGACGCGACGGAATCCGATTCCCAATCCCAATCATGTTCGGGATCCGCCGCCAATACGTGCGGCTGTTCGTCCCAGTGACGAAGCAGCGGGATATCCGCGCGCGTGGCTTCGCGTAGAGTGATCCTGTTCATTTCTCCCCCGCGATCAGTGCTCGGAAGGCGCAGATATGGAAGCCGTTACAGGTCCAGCCGCTGTTCAGGAGACATGCGCCGTGTTTCTTTTCGGTTGAGTTCCTTCTCCTGCTGAAACCCATCTATAACCTGAAGTCTCATACATTCAGTGTATCAAACACGTGCCGGGAAAGCAAGCGAAGCTGACATATCATGGGGGCCTTGACCCTGCCTGACCCTGTCGCGCATGATGGGACGCACCGACTGCCGGAGGAAATCAACGCTTTGGAGAGGAGACAACATGAGCAACCCCATTATCGCGGCGAATAAGCCGGTCCCGGTAGAACTGAAAAAGGGCGAGGAATACTACTTCTGCGTCTGCGGACGTTCGAAAAATCAGCCCTTCTGTGACGGATCGCATAAGGGCACAAATTTCAAGCCGCAACGGTTCGTGGCGGACGAAGAGGGCGAGGCGTATCTCTGTCAGTGTAAACATACCGCCAACGCGCCGTACTGCGATGGCACGCACAAGAAGTTCGACACGGACATGGTCGGCAAGGAAGGGCCGGGCGTAGAAAAAGATTCGGACAGCGGGCCGGCCGCAACGGCGACCAAAGAGGAGCCGACGGTTGAGTTCATTCATCAGCTCGCCCGGGAAGGACTGGACGGTGTCGGTCATCACGGTCCGATGACGGCCATGGGCGTGCCGCGTTATCAATTGCCGCAATGGGACGAGCTGCAAATCATGGTGGCGCAAATGGCCACCCAGCCGCTCATGGAAGACCGCGACGTGGCCACCGAATTGGTCATCGGCCCCGAAGCGAAGAAGCCATTGGTGCTGAAGATCCCCCTGTTCGTATCGGACATGAGTTTCGGCGCACTGTCCGAAGAGGCGAAGATATCGCTCGCCCGCGGCGCGGAATTAGTCGGCACGGGCATCTGTTCCGGTGAAGGCGGCATGTTGCCGGAAGAACAGGCGGAGAATTCCCGCTATCTATACGAACTGGCCAGCGCGAAATTCGGATATTCGGAGAAGCTGCTGGAGAAGGTTCAGGCCTTCCATTTCAAAGGCGGCCAGGGCGCAAAGACCGGTACCGGCGGACACCTGCCGGCCAACAAGAACGTGGGGAAGATTTCGAGTGTACGCAACATTCCCGAAGGGCAACCCGCCGTTTCGCCCCCGACGTTCACCGATCTCCACACCGTGGAGGATTTCAAAACATTCGCCCAACGGGTGCGGGATATTACCGGCGGCATCCCGATCGGTTTCAAACTTAGCGCGAATCATATCGAACAGGATATCCAGTTCGCATTGGATGCCGGCGCCGACTACATCATCTTGGACGGGCGCGGCGGCGGGACCGGCGCCGCCCCGGCCATGTTCCGGGACCATATCAGCGTGCCTACCATTCCGGCGCTGGCGCGTGCGCGACGTTATCTCGACCGGCAAGGCGCGAGCGGACGGGTAACCCTGATCATCACGGGCGGCCTGCGTGTGCCGATCGATTTCGTGAAGGCCATGGCCCTCGGCGCGGATGGCATTGCCCTGGCCAACAGCGCCATGCAGGCCATCGGCTGTGTGGCCGCCCGCATGTGCAACACCAACAACTGCCCGGCCGGGATCGCAACGCAAAAGGCCGATCTGCGTCAACGATTGCATGTGGACAAGTCGGCTAAGCAGTTGAAGAACTTCTTTGAAGCATCGGTCGCCCTGATGCAGGTCATGGCGCGGGCGTGTGGACACGATGCCTTGAGCAAATTCAACGCGAACGACCTGGCCACTTGGCACCGGGACATGGCGCTCTTGTCCGGCGTGAAGTATGCGGGCGTACTCGACCTGTCTTGATAGGTCCGAATCGCCGATAGACGGCCTAGTCTACACAGTATCACTCTAAAGGGTGACAGAGAATCCCTGATAGCGGATCGACTTTGATCCTTCCGCACCCTATTCTCATTCTGCGATTTAGCAGATCGTTCAAGGAGATCGGGGAATGAGTGAGGAGAATACGCCCTTTCGCGGGGTGCAGGGTCGGGGCCGGGCACACGCATGCAGGGTCACCGCAAGGATGAGCGCTTGCGTGGTCTTGGCC
>SKZA01000268.1 GCA_007127595.1 Kiritimatiellia bacterium | reverse complement strand
TTCTTCCGGAATTATCCGGAACACGCGCATCCCATGGCGATCTTGTCCGCTATGGTTGTCTCACTTTCCAGCTTCTATCGCGAATTGGATATGCCCGTTGAGGAAGAGATCGATCTGACTGTTGCGCGGCTTCTATCGAAGATCCGTACGCTGGCCGCCTTGTCGTATAAACAGTCCATCGGCCAACCGCACGTGTATCCGAGCAGCAAGCTCACGTACGTCGAGAACTTCCTCAACATGATGTTCTACACGCCCGTGGCGAATTATGAGATTGATCCGATCACCGTGCGCGCGTTGAATAAGCTGTTGATCCTGCATGCCGATCACGAACAGAACTGTTCCACCTCGGCCGTGCGGTTGGTGGGTAGTTCCGGCGCCAACCTCTATGCCTCCATCGCCGCGGGTATTTGCGCGTTGTGGGGACCGCTCCACGGCGGCGCCAATCAGGCGGTTATCGAGATGCTCGAGCAGATCAAACGCGAAGGCATGACCATCGACACGTGCATCGAACGAGCCAAGGACAAGAACGATCCGTTTCGGCTCATGGGCTTCGGTCATCGCGTGTACAAGTCCTACGACCCGCGCGCGAAGATCGCAAAGAATGCGTGCGAAGATGTGCTCAATAAGCTCGGCATCAAGGACGATCTGCTCGATATCGCCGTGCAACTGGAAGACCGCGCCCTTAATGATGACTACTTCAAGGAGCGCAATCTCTATCCCAATGTCGATTATTATACCGGCATTACGCTGCGTGCCATGGGCATCCCGACCAACATGTTCACGGTCATCTTCGCGATTGGCCGTTTGCCTGGTTGGATTGCGCACTGGCTTGAGCAGCGGGACGATAAGGACCAGAAGATCGGTCGCCCGCGGCAAATCTATACGGGCCCGCAGAAGCGGGAGATCGTGCCCATCGAAGAACGTCCGTGAAACACTTCACGTGGGGCGGAACGCGGGGTATGCTAAACGTGGATGGGCGATTAGCATAATCGTGACGGATACGGTCATGAAAGCACAGGTCAACGAACACGCACAACGCGTTGAAATACGATTTCTGGAAGGGGTGCGTAAGCGCTGCCCCGGCGATGACCGGGTTCTCAAGGTGCTGGGCGACCTCTACACACGATCGGGTGAATATGAGAAGGGGCTCGAGGCCGATCGCTCGCTCATCCGCATGTGCCCTGACGAACCGCAGGTCTGGTATAATCTCGGCTGCAGCTACGCCCTTGTCGGCGAAAAGGGAAAGGCGTTCGACGCGCTCCAGCGAGCCGTGGAACTTGGATACGATGACCCCGACTGGATGAATAGCGATAAGGACCTGCGCTCCATTCGCAACGATCCGCGATTCCACTCGCTGCTGCAACGGATACGCGGCTGATCCCTTCCCATGCACCACTCATGAAAATCGCCATTGGTACAGATCACGCCGGCTATGGCTACAAAGAACGCATCAAGGAACATTTGTTGTCGCTCGGCTATGAAGTGACGGATTTCGGCTGTTTCTCTGAAGAATCCGCCGATTATCCCGCCTTTATTCAACCCGTTGCCCGCGCCGTCCAGGCGCACGAGGCCGAGCGCGGTATTGTGCTGGGCGGGTCCGGAAACGGCGAAGCCATCGCGGCCAATCGCTATCTCGGCGTGCGCTGCGCCCTGTGCTGGAACGAAGAAACCGCGCGCCTGGCCCGTCAGCACAACGATGCAAACGCGATTTCCATTGGGGCGCGTATGATCCCCGAAGAACTGGCGCTGCGCATCGTGGATATCTGGCTGGAGACCCCCTTTGAAGGCGGTCGACATGAGCGCCGTATCCGTATGCTCGATAACCTCTGAACCATCCCGCGTCTCGCCATGACCGGTTCCTCAACCGTATTTCCGCGTACATCCGCGCTCATCGAGCAGGGCATGCAGGACGGACTACACCACGGCGCCCAATTGTATGTGTCGTTGGAAGGGCGGGTTGTCGGCGACGAGGCGTATGGCGAAGAGCGACCCGACCATCCGCTGAATGCGGAAACCATTCTGCTCTGGATGTCCTCCGTCAAACCGCTCACGGCCGTGGCCGTGATGCAACTCGTGGAGAAGAAGCAACTGGACCTGGACGCGCCGGTAGCCGACATCATTCCGGAATTTGCGGAAGGCGGGAAAGGGGCCGTCACTATCCGCCACATCCTCACCCACACCGGAGGCTTTCGCACCGCCGACACGGAATGGCGCGCCGAATCATGGGACGAAGCCGTGCAACGTGTGTGCGCGGCGCCGCTGGAAAAGGACTGGGCGCCCGGCGAGCAGGCCGGATATCACGTGGACGGGTCATGGTACATCCTTGGGGAAATCATTCAGCGGGTGGCGGATCAGGCGTTCGCGGATTATATGCGTGGCGAGGTTATGGCGCCCGTGGGCATGGAACATGCGTGGATCGGCCTGCCCGATGAAGTGATTGACGGGAGCGACTGGAAAATCGGGCGCATGTTCGTCCTCAAACAGAGCGATCTTGTTCCGCACCCGTTTGCCAACACGCGGGAAGCGCGTCGCCATGTGCGGCCCGCCGGGAACGGGCGCGGTCCGGTGCGCGAATTGGGCCATTTCTATGAGGATATTCTTGCCGGCTGGCTGCGTGATGAGAGCACGTTGCTTTCGCAGGAAACCATTCGACTCATGACGAGTCGCCAGCGTGAAGGACTGATGGACCGCACCTTTCAGCACAAAATGGATTGGGGCCTCGGCTTCATGCCGGACAACAAGCGGTACGGTGTCGATACGGTACCGTACGGGTACGGCAAACACAGTTCCGAATCCGCCTTCGGCCATGGCGGCGCGCAGTCATCCGTCGGCATGGCCGATCCGGAAGTTGAGCTGGTGGTGGCGCTCGCCTTCAACGGCATGCCCGGCGAACCGCGCCATCAGAAACGTATCCGCACCGTCATGACCGCCCTATACGAAGACCTGGACCTGGTTTGAGGAGGAGTGAGACGTAAGACGTGAAAAGTGAGAAGTTATAAGTGGAAAGTGGGACGCGAGTCCCGCACTTCTCATCTCCCTCTTCTTACGTTTTACGTCTTACTTCTCACGTCTTACTTCTTACTCTCCTCGACCACGCGCACGGGGAATGGCTCACTGGCCGTGCCGGTGTACACGCTGATGTGCGGGAAGGCGATTTCAATCCCTTCCGCATCAAACCGTTCCTTGATCTCGCGCATAATGGAATTCTTGAGGTTTAAGAAATCCGTTTTGGAAAACCAGACACCGAGCATCAGTTCCAACGCGGAATCGCCGAAATCCTTGAACAGCACCAGCGGCCGCGGTTCGTCCAGCGCGAACGGGTTCTTGTCCGCGATCTCCGTGAGGATTTGCATGACGCGCCCGACATCCTCCTTATAGGCGACGCCGACATCGATATCCATACGGCGAATAGGGAAGCGGGTGATATTGATCACCTGCGACTTGATCAGCGATTCATTCGGCACGCGAATGTAGCGGTTATCCGTCGTACGCAACTTCACGGAGAGCAGGTCGATCGAAAGCACCACGCCCTGGGTGTCGCCGACCTTGATCATGTCGCCCGCCTCGAACGGACGTTCCCAGATCAGAAAGATGCCGCTGATAATGTTGGAAAGACTGGTTTGCGAGGCGAAGCCGATGGCCACGCCCAGAATGCCCGCCGCTCCGAGGATGGCGGTCAACTTGAAGCCGAGGTTTTGCATGATGACCACGACCAAGAGCACGCAACCGCTGTAGAAGATCCCTTTGCCGATCAACATGGCGGACTGTTCGTTGACGTGTCGCTTGGCAAAGCGGCGGATGGCCACAGAGGCGAGATGGAGGAGGGGAAGCGTAATGACTAGTAGAATCGCCACGCGCAACAGCGCGTAGAATCGCGGGCTCTGAACTATGGACGACAGGAATTCCATCATGATCAGATTCTCACAAACGCTTTGAAATCCGAGAAGCTCTTTTGAAAGAGCCCTTTCTTCACCGGTTCGCGCGCCTCGGTAATCACATTGGCTTGTCCGGCGGGTTTGGGCGCTCCGGCAAACGCTATGGAATCCGGTTGCGACTCGCCCCCGTAGGTCACATCAATCTGGTTTGTCCAGAAACGTTTATCGTCATGATACAGGCACAAGTGGGCGGTATGAATGCAAAGGCGTTCGAAAGCCAGCATCTTCTCGGACCGGTTCTTGATATGTACGCGGCACGCGGCCAGGTGCGGCAGGATGCGCAGAAAGCGTGATGAACGACGCGCCGTAGTTTTTAGCGCGTAACAGAGGCGGCCCTCCATCGGGTCGCCGAACCACGAATTAGACAGGACAACCACCGCTTCGTCGCGCAGCACGTTTCCTCCGTTCGCGCCGGTGGCGAGCCGTAGCCAGATCGGGATGCTGACGTAGAAGTGCAGGTTACTTTGTGGCGGGAAAGTGAATGGGGATTCAGGGCGGACCAGCGCCGGCCGATCCGGCATCACGGGCAGCAGGCGAAAGATGTAATCGTCATTGATCGCGGCCCAGCGCGTCCAGGTCACGCCGCTAGGCGGCTCCTGCGTGTCGGCCACCGTCAATCCGTTCTCGCTCGCCCCGCGTTGCACGGCCACTTGCCACTCGTCTTCTGTGCGTTTCACCCATAGCTTGCACGGCCCGACCTGCCAATGGAGACAATCGTCCTCTTTAAATGCCACCGGTTCCCAGAACATGCATGGACCCTAGCATAACGTGCGAAAAACAGGAATACCAATCAACTCAAACGACGAACCATTTTTTGAACAGAAGCTCGCAAAGGTTTGAAGAATGTTGAACAGGAGGCCGCAGAGATTTAGGAGAGTGAAGAAAGCGACGATGACCGGAAGTCGTCCAAGCTTTTCCCCAACCGTCCACCAGTCCACCCGTCCATCCGTTCATCTTTCTTCCGGGGTGTGCCTGAACTTTGTGGCCTTTGCGTGCTTCTGTTCAATTTCAGTGCGGCCCGTACTGCCCGTGCGGCATGGCGTGAACCATTCCCGTCTTTGCGAGCTCCTATTCAAAATCAATGTGGGGTGCTCGACCCATGTGCACGTTCAAGGGCCTGTTCGATTTCGTTCAAATTTGCGCCGAACAGACGCACCTCAAAACCCGCCTCGCGGATCAGCTTCGACGATCGCTGGGCTAGCAGCAAAAGCAGCATCAGGTTAATGAAGGGAATAAACATGCCCACCACCCAGATCGGTGGATAGCCAATCTTCGTCAAGTTCGCGAGTCGATAGACGAAAAAGATCTGAAAGGGCAGGATGAGTATGAACAGTGGCGGGAAGATCGGCCAGAACAGGTTCGCCAGCACGCAATAGAGTACGCCCTTCTGCGCCTTGGCAATATCCAGCGTTTTCTGCAGGTCCTGATGTGTGGCGTTCTCATTCATGCCCTAAACTAGCCGTATTCGACAGCCGATGGCCACCCGAAAGGAGAGGGAATCGCGCGACACGGCTTGCCGCGCCGTCGTTTGGCACCGGCCCTCGGCCGGCTATATTAAAGCAAGAAGCAGGCCCCCTTTGTGATTTCGTCTCATCCCCTGAACGGAGGGCGGATTTGCAATCCGCCCAAAACAAGGCCCGGAGATCGGCGGGTTGAAAACCCGCCCTCCGCTTAGATCCCACCCGATCACAGTTGAATAGGCAAACTGGCACCTTAAGTTGACGCGCATGCGCATATGCGGGGCGGACCGCGCGCCGGGCTTCGGGAGCGAAGCTCCTACATGCGGCGCACACGTTCATGGAGGGACGGGCTCCGTCCCGTCCGAACATGTCTACAGCCGGGATCAGGACGACACGGAGGTCGTCCCTCCAATTTCGCTGAACAGGCTCTTGGAAGTCGGTCAGGCTGTCTTGTCCTTTGCCTTCGTGGCTCCCAGCCTGCCCGCCAGCGGAAAAGCGCTTGTGTCTTCTCTTGCCATCGGCAGGCGGGCTCCAGCTGGGAGCAGGTCCGTCCGCAATGTTCGGTCAGCGCCCTGCTGGAGCAGGGCGCTACGAGAAGAAGGTGACGGACTTCGTAGCTTCCATCCTGCCATTCACTTTCCCTCCGATCTCATTCCGATTCCCGCTAATTTTTCCTCCATCAACCATTATCCCTTAACCATTCTTTAACCGTCTCCGTTCCGCCGCGTCTTCAGCGCGTTCGGGAAAGTAACGAAGAACAGCCCGGTCTGAAACAGGCATCGCAGCCCGAGCGCCTCCGTCATGCTCAAAGCCATGCCGATCCGTTGCGGTTCATCGGCTTCGTTGAGCTTGCGCGATAGCGAAAGGTAGTACGTGCCGCGTTCCGTATCGCGCGAAAACGAGATCAGCGTGTTGCCCCTGGGCGACGCGTGATACAGCCCCTTGCGCTCGCCGCCGGCATGCGGAACCAACCCCAACAAGACAGAAAGGATCTCGCATACATCCAGGAAATCCAGTTTCACGGTGATCTTATGTTCCCAATCGAAAGTCGCGTGGGCGTTCCCGTTACGGCCGCGTGCCGTCTTCTGCGCGGCCATTTCAAGGAAGAAACAGTTGTAGCGATCTTCGCCGTGACGATTGATCCGAGGCTCAACGCGCAACGCGCTGCCCGATCCGCGGCTGTTCGGATGATAAAAGCAAATCGATCGTCCCTTGTAATCGGGCGCCATCGATTCCGACGTACGGTCTTGTTGTGCGGTGCTCATCTTTTGACTCCTTACATAAGCGGTTAAGAACGATTGGTTACGCGGATGACGGACCGGCCGGCATCCGCGTAACCGTGTACGCGTCAGAAGGGCATGGGCTCCTCTTCAGGAACGCTGTCCTTCGGCGCGCGTGACTGTTCCGATTTATCTTTCCCGTTCGCCGGGCGCCCGAGGAAATGGACCCGATGAGCGCGCACGCGCAACTTGCTGCGCTTCTCGCCGCCTTCCGTCTCCCACTGATCCAGTTGGAGCCGCCCTTCCACGGCCACAGGAGCCCCCTTCTTCAGGTACTCCGCGCATGTTTCCGCCTGGCGCTCCCACGTGACGACATCCACGAACACGGCGCGTTCGACCAGCTTGCCGTCCTTGTCCTTGTACCCTTCGTTCACGGCCAGCCCCAGATCCGCCACGGCCTTCCCGGACGGAATCTTCCGCAACTCGGGATCACGCGTCAGGTTGCCGATCAGTATGACGTGATTTATGGAATTCATGATGTTGCTCCTTTCGTGTTGTGCTTTCTTGCTTGTCTGTGTGACCGGGCACCCGCCCCGTCTCTCATGACTCCAATGGCATAAGGAAACGAGCGGTCCGGATTTCCGGGAAAATTTTCGAGAAAGTTGTAACCAGTTGGTAATAAGTGGATTTGAAAGGGGGCGGGGCGGCACAGAGGTTGTCCCCAGACTGTGGAGAAACCGGGCGCGGTGGGGGCACCGCGCCTCCAAGTGGAGCCCCGCTGCCCACAGCGGGGTGCGCAGTAATCTTTATCAGCAAGCAATCTAGGGACGACAAAGAGGTCGTCCCTCCAAGCGAATGTATTCGAGCCACTGGAGGGACGGGCTCCCGCCTCCGCCAAGGCTACGGCGGGCCCTGAAGTGAAGCGAAGCGCGTACTTCAGGGCGGGCAGGCTTGTCCCGTCCATGAAGATTATCTGCCGGATGACTTTGTAGGCGCCGGCGTCAGCTGGTGGAAGGTTTGGCCATTTGGTTCGGCATTGTTCTGTAGAAATAATCTGGAGAATATTGCTGGCGATGGCTGGGTAGGGCGGCGTGGCCTCACGCCGCCGCGGCGCTCGCAGACCCCACTACGCCCTACGGGCTACGTCGCGGCAGGGCGAGCGCCCTACCCGCACCCCTCTGCCATTCATGGCCAAGGTTTCTGCACGGCAGTTCAGATCCACGTCTTTACGGACGCGGCTACGAAGATCTACGGGAATGAAGCGATTTTCCCATCGCCTTCCGCATTCCGAGGTGCCTATACTCCCGTGAACGGTTTTCGGGACATCGGGCCGATGGACAACGGGATGAACCATCTCACCACGGAAGAGGCTTGGCGCGCGTGGCGCACCGCCTGCGCGGTGGACCTTTGTCCGCCGGCAGACGGCACCGTGCTCCGCGATTTCGGCGCGCAACGTTTCCGCTTCTATCTGGACCGGTACGCCTCGCGCACCGGCCATCGAGCCCGCGAGGGACAGACACTTCGGGTGCCGGAAGACAAGGATGCATGGCACTTCCTCGAAACCCACGCGCAGGTCGGTACGACGCGCGAAGGCAAGCGCTACAAGGATTGGCTGTTTGCCCGGGCCGAAACGGGGACAGACACCTGGTTGCGCGTAGTGGAGTCCGGCGCCTCACTGCTCATGCGCGACGCCGTACGCGAATACCTGCGCCGCGAACACACCGCCGCATTCATGGAATCCCTGCAACGGCCTGCGGGCCGGGGCGACGATACCGCCTATACCCTGGAAGAACTGATCCCGGATCAGGTCGAACTGCTCGGGGACGTCGAAGCGCGCGAATGGAACGAATTGGGTCGTGCCACAGCCGAAACTTTCCTTACAACCATGACCGCTCGCGAACGAATCGCCGTCTGGGCCCGTGCGAATAGCATCGCCCTGTCCGATCCCGACCTGACCCGCTGGGCCGCATGCGGTAAAAGCGCCTTGCACGATGCCTACACCCAATGCGTGGAACGAATGTGCGCAGAAATCAAACGATCCTACCCCGCCGAATCGCCCGCCATCTGGGTACAACTGGCCCGCGTAACGCTCGAGCGCCTGAACGGACTGCTTTTTCAGAAAATAATGGCGGAAAAGGGGGCCGCCCGTTTCTTTAAGAAGAAGGGAAGCCGGCCGGATGCCGGACCATCGGAACATGAACTGGCCCGCACATAGATTGAAGAAAGCCCGCGCAGCGGATCGTCGCAAACTGGCCGAATGGCTGGCAGAACGCGAATTGGACAGCCTGCTTCACTACGCCGACGACACAACCTCCGAATCGGAACCGCCCGCCGATATCGGCATGCCGAAGGATCTCTACGTGCGGGACACCGTGTGCGCGGGCGACATTCGGCTGCTGATGCCGAGATCGGGGCTGGGCGCAATCGATAGCCCCGTCTATGTCGCCGTACTGCCGGGCGGCGTGGCGGATGAGGTGGTTGCCGTGCCGTTCGGTCGTTATGGCGTGCCGGCGTTCCCCACGGAATGGAAGACGGGCATGAAACAGGCCGCGCTGCGGGTCTTGTGTTTCTGGAACGCGCAACGGATCGCGGCGGAACAGTTTCCGCCGAGTTGGCGTGTCAAACGCCTGACGGCGCGGCAGGTGACGGCATGGACGGAGGTTCGACACCAGGTGGAGCAGGGAGGCGAACTTCCCGCCGGTGTGCAGAATCGTGTGGGGCCGCCGTTGCTGCATCCGGCCGATCCGCGCCACGCGTACATCGCCGAGGAACAGGAACGCGTGAATCCGTACTTTGCTGCGGGACAGGTGAATGAATTGACGACAAGCGAGGAGGGGGGGCTGTATCTGACGGAATGGCGTTCGGACCCTGTGGACTGGCTCATGGCGGCGGAGGGCCGGGAGAAGTACGGCGTCGCTGCGTTCATCTATGTCACCGAAGACGATGCCGTCGTCGTGGCCGTGTACGAGGAGGAAACGGAGCGCGTGCGCGTTCGGATCATGAACCGGGACGGATTCCCGTGCGACCGGTTTGACGGCGGTTACCTTGAGGCCGCCGCCGGCGCGCGCAGTGACGAGATCCGAGGCGGCATCGCCATGGCCCCGGCGCGCATGGCGGCGTCGTTGGAGTATATTGTTGACCGGTCCGGACAGCGTGTCCGGTTGGAGCGCCGTTACAGGGAAACCCCGAATTCGTAATTTTTTGTCAAAAAACGGTTGCACGCTGTATTGATCCATGTATGGTTATGCCTCCGAATGAATGTGCATAGGCGCATCATTTCCCATCCGTCCATCGGGACGCGGTGCAATTCGCTTTATTGCGGGGTGGAGCAGTCTGGTAGCTCGTCAGGCTCATAACCTGAAGGTCCTTGGTTCAAATCCAAGCCCCGCTACCAATTTTAAGGGGGTTCCGGCAACGGAACCCCCTTAAGTTTTTCTGCGGCAAGTAATACTCCAGAACGTTCAGACAGACAGAAACTCCTTCTCATAATCCGGCGAATGCGGGATCCT
>SKZA01000116.1 GCA_007127595.1 Kiritimatiellia bacterium | reverse complement strand
TGATGCAGCAAATTGGCAAGGACGGGCATTTCTTCTCCCTCATGCGCCCAGTGCAGGTTTACAATGTAATCATATCGATGGCGGCTTCCGAAATGCGTATAGCGCAGATACAACATGATGGCCGCAAACAGCAGCGTGCCGATGACGGCCGTGGCATATAGCTGAGTTCCCGCCGCCATGCCGACCACGATCAGGGTCAGGATGAAAACGGTGTCGAGTGTGTCGCGCACAATGTTGCGGAACCGGACGATGGCGAATACGGCCATCAGGCTGAAAGCCGTCACCAAATTGTTATCCAACACCGTCATCACCATCGCCACGGTAATTGGAATCAGGATCAGCGAGTTCACGTATGTCCGCGAATAGGACAGGCCGGAATGGGTGATGATATACACCCACGCCATGGTCTGGCCGGCCAGAAAAGCCAGCAGCAGGGCGAGCATCAACCGCGGAATGTCCAGCGGCGCGACGCCCACATCGCCAAAGAATAACCATTGTTCCATGCCGCAATCCCGTCAGACGTATTCGTTGATGTAATGGTAATGATGTTCCCCGCGCTGCGCGATGCCATCGACATATTTGGCCGCGCTTTGGTGCCGCAACTCATAGCACTGTACCAATTCCTTGAACCAGTGCGGGAACCGATTCGTAAACTTTAATTCAAGCACGACGGAGTCTCCGAAAACAAGCTGCGGGTTGTCCATGTCGAAGCTGAAATGCAAGTCCTTGCGGGGCTCGGAGCGGACCTGTCGGTCGAGTGTGACCCGCGCCCGGGTATGATCGTCCTCGCCAATCCACGCTTCGCGAAGATACGCGATGTGGGCCACCGGCCCTGCGTTCAGTAGGCTGACCATCTTGTTGAACTCCTCCAGCGCCGGCATGGAATCGGCCTCAGGCTTGACCAGTTCAGTCGGCCCGGGCAATTGTCCCCGCGCAATGTGCCGCGCCGATTCGCGTGTGATCGCGGCGCGCTTCTTCGTGATGACCGCGTTGTATCGACGCTTGATTTCTGTATAGACCGCCGCTTCCTCACCGTTTTCATAAAAACGCACGCGCAACTTGAAGCGGTTCCGGTCACCGTTGATCGTTGCTTGATACAATTGCAGGTCCGGGCTGTCCAAGTAGATGGTATGGACGGGATAGGAAAAATTGGGTTGTGTAGCGCCGAATTCGTCGAGGGTCATGTGATGGCGCAAGAAGTCTCGAATACCGGCCGCTTGATATTCGTCCACGTGGTATTTGTACTCAAACCGTTGCTTCTGTAGTCTGTCCGCCATTAATCTGCCAGTCTACGATTGGGTAAGGGAGATGAGAAGCCAAAACACTCAGCCCCAAGGCATAGGAATACCCAGTCAAAAGATGAGGGTCAAGCGCTTTACATCAGGTTTTTCGGGTGTTTGCTGTGGGTAACTTCGCCTCGTTTCGCCTCAGTCGAGCGGCTCATGTCTTCCGCTACGCGTGCGCCCGTGCGTGCAACCTCCAGTCGAGGATCGTTTTCCCGATCACGAGCATGGCGAGCAGGGCGATCGGTTCATCCAGCAAGAGGGCGCCGAAGGCGCCCGCGATGAGGGCCACATGCAAAACGAACACGCGCGCGTAAGGCGCAAACATCAATTGAATGGGATTGGATTCACGGTATTCGCCTTTCCCAATGTAGTGGTAAGCGAATGAAAAGAGATGACTGCCGGCCAGCGCCAGCGCGGCGATCAGGCTGGTTCCGCTGAAGATCTTGTCGAACAGACCGCTCAAATCAAACAGCGATGTATCTGCCGACGCGCCTTCAAAGCCGCCCCCCAGCCAGACGTAGACGAAGATTCCGTGGATGAAACAGAACATGCCAAAATGCCACAGGAAGAATGGGATCAAAAAGGCTTTGAGAACGATCGATTCCGTGCCCCCAAGTGGGATGGCGACGGGTTGGGGGGGTGACTTCGTGAAAGGCATATTCCGGTACACCCCTTTCGACGAGGCGATGGCGATCTTGAAAACGTTGATGAGGCCAATGATCACGTTCTCGAACCAGTACAGCGCCACGATATGAAACGCGGACCAGTTCCAGAGCAGCACGCCGATAAGAGGAATAACGTTGACCGCCAACAAGGTCCATGCCGGCGCCGCACGACGGGCTTGCAATTCGCGACTCATATAAAGACGGGCGTTCTCCACAGATCCTCCCTGAATGGGCCGAGAAAGTGTAGCGGGTAAGTGGACGCAATCAAGCGTCTTGTCTCATAAGAAAAAGGTGAGCCTCCATTCAGCCCCGTCCGCCGGGAGGGACGGCGGCCGCGTCGTCCCTTCTTGTCGCTTGTCGCTCAAAATAAGCTTGCGCATGACAGCTTGCTCGGACAGAATGTGGCGGCGGTGGGGGGAGGACGATAAGAGGAGGTCGTTTCATGGAGGTTCGAAAACTCGCTATTGTACTGTTGGTGTGGTGCGCCGTTGCATCACCGCCGGTCTTTGCACAGTCGCCCGTGGTCAATTATCAGGGGCGTATCACCGCCGCCGGAACCAATTTTACCGGGTTCGGCTTCTTCAAGTTTGTCATCCATGACGGCGCGGAGGCGTATTGGTCGAATGACGGCTCAACCGGAAACGGTGAGCCGGCGGCGTCGGTAACGG
>SKZA01000142.1 GCA_007127595.1 Kiritimatiellia bacterium | reverse complement strand
GCTGGCCGACAATGGCAACCGGTTGCGCGGCACGAAGCCGCCCGCGTTGTTGGAGGAAGGTCGCGCGCGCGGGTTGCACGTCCTGGCCGGGAGCGATCCGTTGCCGCTGAAGTCGCAAATTCGGCGCGCGGGTTCTTACGGGATACGGGCCGATTTGAAGGCTTCACAGGACGATCCGGTCGGCGCGTTCCGAGAGTTGCTGCGCCGGCCTGATGATTGGAGCGTGTACGGGGAGTTGACGTCGCCCGCGATGTTTGTGATGAGCCAGATTCGAATGCAGATCAACAAGCGAGTGGGGAGAAGGTGGTGAAGGCGCTCGTCGTTGCTCCACAACCTTTCTTCAATTATCGCGGTACGCCGTTCAGCGTGTATTACCGCACGCTTGTGATGGCGGAGAAGGAGGTGTCGATCGATTTCCTGACCTACGGACAGGGAATGGACGTCGATATTCCCGGCGTCCGTATCCTGCGTATTCCCGCATTCCGTTTTCTCGGCCCCGTTCCGATAGGGCCCTCCATGCTCAAGTTGTTCCTCGACGTGTTCCTTGTGATGCGCATGTGCTGGTTGTTGGTCCGCAACCGTTATGACGTGGTCCATGCGCACGAGGAAGCGGTCTTCTTTTGCGCGTTGCTCAAGCCATTGTTCCGTTACAAGCTGATTTACGACATGCATTCCTGCCTGCCGCAACAATTGACCAATTTCAATTTCACGACTTCCAAGACGATCATTCGCTTGTTCACATGGCTCGAGGACATGGCGATCCGGCGTTCCGAAGCGATCATCACCATCTGTCCCGATCTCGAGGAGTATGTGCTGAAGCAGGTGGACGATCCCGGGAAACATTTCCTGATCGAGAATTCCATCTTCGAGCCGGTCCGCCTGCGCGAACCGCCGGCGCCGCGCCCGTCCGGGGAAGGAAGAAACGCGTGGCCGTTCGAAACGCCCGAGGACGCGCTTCTGGTAGTCTATGCGGGCACATTGGAGCCGTATCAGGGCGTCGACTTGCTGATTGAGGCGTTCCGCCGGGTGCGCGAGCGGGAGCCCAAGGCGTTCCTGGTCATCGTGGGCGGCACGGCCGAACAGGTGGAGAAATATCGCGCGTTGGCCGGGCCGTCTCTGGAGGGCGCGTGCGTGATTCACGAGCGGGTGGATCAGGCCACGGCCAAGGAATTGATCGCCGCCGCCGCGGTACAGATGTCCCCGCGCAGTTCGGGGACCAACACGCCGCTGAAAGTGTACGAACAGTTGGCGAGCGGAATTCCGCTGGTGGCGACCGATATCTATTCGCATACGCAGGTACTCAACCACGAGGTGGCCTATCTCGTGAAACCGGAACCGGAAGCCATGGCGCACGGCATTCTGCAGGCTCTGGACGATGGTCGGACGGGAAATCCGAAGGTCGAAGCGGCGCGGGACATGTACGCGAAGAAGTATGCGCGTCCTGTGTACGAGGAAAAGATGGAACGATTATTGGAGTGTATCCGGTCATGTGCGGGATAGCGGGCATGGTCAGCTTCGGCTCGGCGCCGCCGCCGGACGAGACCGTCATCCGCCGCATGTGCGATCAGATGACCTATCGCGGACCCGACGATGAAGGCGTCGAGGTGCGCGGACGGGTGGGGCTGGGCATGCGCCGCCTGTCCATTATCGATTTGAGCGGCGGACATCAACCGATCGCAAACGAAGATGGATCGGTGCGCGTGGTGTTCAATGGCGAAATCTATAACTTCCCCGCGTTGCGCGAGGAGTTGGAGAAGAAGGGGCACACCTTTGCCACGCACAGCGATACGGAAGTCATTGTGCATGCGTACGAAGAGTATGGAGACGACTTCCCCCGGCACTTGAACGGCATGTTCGCCATCGCCCTGCATGATGAGCGGCGGAATCGCGTGGTGCTGGCGCGGGACCATGTCGGGATCAAACCCTTCTATTACGCATACGATGGGCAACACCTGGTCTGGGGGTCCGAGGTCAAGGTCGTGCTGGCCTCAGGCTGGGTGCAACGAAATTTGGACGCGCTCGCCTTGGCGGAATTCCTCGGATGGGAATATGTGCCGGACGATCGCACCCTGTTGCGCGAGATCCGGAAATTGAAACCGGGCCACATGATGGCGGTGGAATTGGATGCGCCCGTCTGTGAAGCGCAATGTTACTGGGACGTGCCGACCCCGGGCGGAACGTCGGCCTTGTCCGAGTCCGACTGGATGGACCGCATCGATGAACAGGTGCGGCGCAGCGTGCGCATGCAGATGATCAGCGATGTGCCGCTGGGCGCCTTCCTGTCCGGCGGCGTGGATTCGTCCTTCGTCGTATCGGCCATGGGCGACGCGCACACTTTCAGTATCGGTTTCGACGATCCGACCTACGATGAATTGCCGTGGGCCCGGCGTGTCGCCGCGCATCTCGGTGTGGAACACACGACGGAAATCATTCAGCCGGATATCCATGCCCTGTTCGACGAACTCATGCGGCACATGGACGATCCGATCGGTGATTTTTCCATCTTCCCCACTTTCCTGGTCGCCCGGCTCGCGCGTCGGCATGTGACGGTGTGCCTGAGCGGGGACGGTGGCGACGAACTGTTCGGCGGGTACGAATCGTATCTGGCGGACGCGCTGGC
>SKZA01000133.1 GCA_007127595.1 Kiritimatiellia bacterium | reverse complement strand
AGAAGCAGGGCCAGGACGGCGGCGGCGCTGCGATCCAGCGCGCCCGTGTACTGTACGTAGATCGCGCGGGTAAATGCATTGAATCGCAGGAGTGATACCGCGCCGAAATCGCTGAGCGTGTATAGCGCAACCAGCAACGCGCCCGCCGCAATGGCCGGGCGCAGGTGAGGCAACACGATTTCACGGAAGACTTGCGGCGCCGTGCGGCCCAAGCTGCGCGCGGCGTCCTCGATGCTCGGGTCCAGTCCATGCAGGCCCGCCCGTACGCTTAGTTGCACATATGGATAGGTGAACAGAGTGAGCGCCAGCCATGCCCCCGGAAACCCGTAGATGGAGGGCAACTGTTCCACGCCGAATGGGGCCAGTATGCGTTGAAGCATCCCGTTTGGTCCCAAGGCGGCAATCAAGGCGAACGCACCGACATAAGAGGGCAGGACGAGCGGAAGGCAGGTTACCGTGCTCCAGAAGTGACGTGCCGGCAAGTCCGTCCGCGCCGTGAGCCAGGCCAGCAACACGCCGACGATTACCGAGGAGGTTGTAACCGCCACGGTCAAGCCAAGGCTGTTGAAGAACACCGCAATGGTGCGGGGTCGGGCGAGGATGTCGAGTATCTGCGGGCCCAACTCAGCGGTCCGAACGATCAGGTAGACGAGAGGGAGCAAGGTCAGCGCTGCGACAATACCGGCCGCCAGACGCAGCGATAAGGATGCTTCGCGCGCCGAGGGTTGTTTACGTGCCGTTCGCGAAACGGGCGCGGGCAGGGTGGACGGATCGGTGCGTATCGCGACATCGTTCCTCATCCAAGTCCACCTCCTTACAGTATGCCCAAATCCTGGAGGAGCCGCAGCGTCCCTTCCAGATCGTCGAGTTCGTTAAGGTCCATGTCGGGCGTGTGCAAGCTGCGCAGCGGGGGCAGGGCGAGGTTGGGCGTTATGTTGGAAGCCAGCGGGTACTCGAACGTGCGATCCGTGAAATAGCGTTGCGCCGTTTCGCTCAATAGATAATGCGCCAGTTGTTCCGCCAGATCCTTTCGTGTGGAAGTGTCGACAATGCCGATTCCCGCCACATTGACCAACACGCCGGAATCAAAATAGTGGTTGCGCAATTTCATTGCCGACTGCCGCTCATGTTGCATTGCGTGAATGTAATAATGATTTACCAGGCCGGCATCTATTTCGCCGGCTTCCACAGCGGCAATGATGGGCGTGTTCCGGGCATAGACGCGCGCGCCGTTATCGTGCATGCAGCGCAACCAGGCGCGCGCCGCCTCTTCGCCCTTGGTTACGCGCAGCGACGTAATGAAGGCTTGGAAAGAACCATTTGCCGGCGCCCAACCCACGCGACCGCTCCATGCCTCGTCACAGAAACCGCTGAGATCGTCGGGCAGGGCGTCAGGTGAGACGCGGTCGGGATGGTAGACCACCACGCGGGCCCGGCCGGATACGCCTACCCAGCGATCGTCAGGCGACCGGAATCGCGGTTCGACCTGTCCCAGCAGATCAGCCGGAAGGGGAATGAGGCGGCCCGCCCGCGCCAACGCGCCCAACGCTCCGGCGTCCTGCGCGAAGAATACGTCGGCCGGACTGTTCCGGCCCTCCTCCAAGATCGTTGCGGCCATTTCCGCGGTTTGGCCATACCGGATCTGAACGCGAATGCCCGTGTCGCGCGTGAACTGCTCGATCAGGGGCCGGATCAGGTCTTCACTGCGACCGGAATAGATCGTGAGGACGGCATCGGAATCGTCGCGTTCCATCCATGCAAGTCGTGCGATCAGTAGAACACCGACGACCAACAGAAGAATAAGCGGGAGTCTTGATTTGAATCGGGCCAATGTGTTCATGTCAAAAATAACTCAGGCGGATACCTTCTTGCTCTTGCTCGACTGCTTCTTTCCCGCTTCTTCAAAGAAACATACCGTACGACAAAATTCGCATTCCTCCGTGTTATGCGTGCAGTCCGTCGACTGTTTGCGGAGTTCTTTCAGGAAGTTCTTCACCACGGCCTTGTCCGATTGCATCAATTGAATGAAGTTAGACAATTTCACGCTTGTCTCGATGCTCAGCAGGTGTTCGATCTTGCAAGCGTCAATCTCCGCCTGGTCGTCGTCTACGCCGAGCACATCGCGAAAGAGAATCTCGAGAAGTTCATCGTTTCGTTCCACCAGTTCGGCGAGCCGCTTGCCCTCTTCCGAAAGGTGCAGGAATTTATTATCATCCTCCAGCACAAGGCCGCGCTTCTTCAGCGGACGCAGGCTGATCGAACAACTGCCGCGCGTGATATTCAGTTCTTTGGCGATATCCGTGACGCGGGCGTAACCGTGATCGAGGATCAGCGCATTGATCGTCATCAAGTAATGGGCGGCGCTATGCGTTAACTGATTCTCTTCGAAGCTTTTCCAGACTTCCTTGGACATATTCGACTCCCTTGGGGGGGTTGCTTAATCGAACAGGTGATTTGTATGTCAATCAGTATAGTCCGGGCGGGCGGGATGTCAAGTGGGGCGAATGACGTAGGAGGTGACGCGTGTGAGGCGTCAACGATCGAAGCATTCTTTAAGCGCCGGGGCGAGTGCGGCCTTTGAACGGTTCAGGACGTAGAGGTGGATGCCCGGAACATCATGTTT
>SKZA01000090.1 GCA_007127595.1 Kiritimatiellia bacterium | reverse complement strand
GTGTACGAATATTTCGAGTATGAGCGCCAGCCCTTCGAGGCCGTGATCGATGAAAAGGAAGGTTACAGCTTCAAGGATCCATTGATGTTCACGGTGGCGAACCTGACGCAATTTGGGGGGCAGGCGCGCATTGCCCCACACGCGTGTCCGGACGATGGATTACTTGAACTGATTGTGGTGGAACGCAAGGACGCGCCGCTCGTATTGGCGAACCTGCCTCGCCTATTCAATGGTACGATCAATCGGCTCGCACAAGTGAAGACAATGAAATTCCGCACGCTGAGAGTGATTCGCAGGAAGGGCGGCCCCATCCAGATGGACGGCGAATTGGTGGACTCGGATCCGGAGATCGCCGTAGATCTTCTGCCGCGCGCATTGACCGTGCTGGTGCCCCGCAATAGAAGGCACACGGGTTCCGGAGCGCCCATCGCATGAACCTGTTCATCAATTATTTGGCCTCCGACCCCTTTTTCTTCTTCACCTGGATCGTGATCGTGATCTTCTCGATCTGCGTGCATGAATATGCGCACGCATATACGGCGTTGCGGTTGGGAGATGATACGGCGGCGCGCGCCGGGCATTTGAGTTTGAATCCAATGGTTCAGATGGGGCCGACGTCGCTCATCTTTCTTGCGCTCATCGGTATTGCATGGGGTTCGGTGCCCGTGGCCATCCAGCGCTTTCGACAGGCGTGGGCCGGCGCCGCGGTCGCCGTTGCGGGCCCTGTGTCAAACCTGGTGCTCTGTCTTATCTTTGCTTTTCTTGGCGCGTTGTTTGCCGCGTTATTCGGTGAAGCATTGTCGGATGAGGTGCGTATGTTCCTGTGGGTGGGCAGTGTGGCCAACGGCGTGTTGTTCGTGTTGAACATGTTGCCCGTGCCGATGCTCGACGGCTGGTCGGTCTTCTCTTATTTCTTTCCGCCCATGAGCCGGGTATCGCCGAATGCCGCTCAGCACATCACGCTTCTCCTCATTGCCGCGATTTTCCTGACTCCATTAGGCGGCATGATCTGGGGAGCGGGCGGGGCCATCGCCCGGCTATTCATGGGGATCTTCTCCGTTATCCTCGGCGGGTAGATGTAAGTATTCAGTGTTCAGTGTTCAGTCAGAGGGTGGTCGGGAGCGCGGCTGTGTGCCGGCGCTTCGCTACGGAACCAGCCGCAGCCGCCGTGCACGCAGCGGCTGCGGGTGGCCCCAAGCGGGACATGAACACTGAACACTGAACACTGAACACTCTTCTTCTCTTCAGCCCGCTTCCCGTTCTGCGCGCTCGTGTTCTTCGTTCAATTTTCGCCATTCTTCCCGCCACGATACGCCGTAGCTGGAGGAGTAACTGATGAAGATCAGACCGCCGAACAGGCTCCAGAACAGACCGCCGCCGTACACCATGAGGGACAGCGGTACCGCTTGCGCCGTCCGCGCGCCTGCGACGGCAAACAATTCAGCGAACAATCCTTCGCGAATCCCGAGGGCGCCCGGCGTGAGCGGTATGGCGGATAAGACGGTGATAATCGGAAACAAGGTGAAGTATTCCACGAGAGAAACGTCGAGGGACAGGCTCTGGCCGAATGCATAGCATGCCAGTGTGAGCCCGGCGAGGTTGCCGAGCGAAAAGAAAACTGCGCGCGCCAGTGCAACGGGGCTGTTTCGGTACACATAGAAGGCATTATAGACCCGACGGATGACCGGGCCGAGCCGCGAACCTGTTTCCAGCCGTTGAAATCGTGAGCCGGACTCGAATGCATGCCGCCGGAAGAGTATAAAGGCCATAATCACCGCGCCGAGCAGCAGCGCAATCATGATGAGACCCGCCGCCTTCGCCCACGGATACGCCAGGAACGTAGGTAGGCGCCACGCCAGCATGACGCAGCAAAACGTGATGATGGTCAACAGGCCGACCCCGCGATCGACTAACACGGTCGACACCGCCTCGGTACGTCGCAGGGTGGTTTCCTTAAAGACATAATAAGCCCGAGCCACGTCGCCGCCGCAGGAGCCGGGCAGAAACGAATTAAAGAACTGGCCAATGAAGAACATGCGGAACACGCGCAAGAAGGGGAGTGTGACGCCCTGTGCAGCAAGCAAGCCGTGCCAGCGTACCGCGGCGGCCAGTAAGCCGAAAAGCGTCATCATCAGCCCGACGACCCACCACCGCCATTCTCCCACGCTGGCGGCCAGGACGTCGCGGAACTCTTCCATCGGCATTTTCGAGAACACCCAAACCAGAATTCCGACGCCGAGCAGAAGGCGCAGCCAAGTCAGTGCGCGATGATTAAGCATGCGAGGCGAGATCGTCATAAATGTCTTTCAAGGTCTGCGCAAGGGAGATCGTGGGATGCCAACCCGCGTCCTGCGTAATCTTGTCGATGCTTAACATGAGCGGGCGGTCCGTCGGGCGGTGCAGTTCAGCGTCCACTTCAATCTCCGGCGACAGGCCGGCATGCGCGCAGAGTTGGTCCAGCATATCGCGGATCGGCACAATCCGGCCCGAGGCGATGTTGTACGCTTCGCCGGCCCGACCTTTCTCAATCAGGAGTCGATACGCTCGCGCCACATCCCGTACGTCCGTGAAGTCGCGAGCGGACTCGAGATTGCCGACACGCAAGACGCTTCGGCCGGATCCTTTCTTGAGCGCAATCAGTTGCTCCGCAAACGCGCTGACCACAAAGAGGCGCGACTGGCGAGGCCCGATATGATTCTGTGGCCGCGCGGTCATCGTGTGCATGTCGTACTGCTTGTGATAAAGCAGGGTGGCCAGATCGGCCGCCATTTTCGAGACGCCGTACAGGTTGGAAGGGGATAAGGCGTCTTCCTCGCGCACCGGCTCTTCCCGTTGGTCGCGCCCGTACACCTCCGAGGAGGTTACCACGAGCAGGCGCATGTCGGGACGAATGGCGCGAACGGTTTCCAGCAGGGCCAGCGTGCCGTTTACATTGACGCGCATGACCTTTTGCGGGTCCGTCCAGCCCATGGGCACGAACGCGATGCCGGCCAGATGGATGACCGCCTCGGGTTGCTCCTTTTCCAGGCAGGCGCGAACGGTGTCCGGATCGGTGACGTCGCCGATGTGCTCGGGAATGTCGAGCGGCGGGACGGCCGGCACCGCTTCGAAGGCGACGGGATCGTGCCCGTTCGCTCGCAGTTCCTCGACCAGGTAGCGGCCGACGAACCCGGAGCTGCCTGTGACCAATATGCGCATTGCGGATCAGCCTTTCACTGCGCGCCAGCGCTCCAGGTCGGCCTCCACCATCATCTGTACCAGTCCCTCGAAGTCGACGTCCGGTTCCCAGCCCAACTGCTTGCGCGCCTTGGCCGAATCACCGATCAGATGATCCACTTCCGCGGGTCGCATGAAACGCGGATCCTGCACGACATAATCCTGCCACTTCAGGTCGACGGCGGAGAAGGCCGCTTCCAGAAATTGTTTCACCGAATGACTCTTCCCCGTTGCGATCACATAGTCTTCCGGTTGATCTTCCTGTAGCATCATCCACATAGCGCGCACATAATCGCCCGCATAGCCCCAGTCGCGTTCCGACTCGATATTGCCCAGCGGCAACTGTTTCTCCAAGCCGAGCTTGATGCGGGCCACATAATCCGTGATCTTTCGCGTCACGAATTCCTTTCCGCGCCGTGGGCTTTCGTGGTTGAACAGAATCCCGGACACGGCGTATAGGTCATAGCTTTCGCGATAGTTTACCGTGATGTAATGGCCGTACACCTTCGATACGGCATACGGACTGCGGGGATAAAACGGCGTCTTTTCCGTTTGCGGCACTTCGAGCACTTTTCCGTACATCTCGCTGCTGGACGCCTGATAAAATTTTGCTGCGGGGCACGCATAGCGAATGGCTTCGAGCAGGCGCGACACGCCGATGGCGGTGAATTCACCTGTCAGCACGGGCTGACTCCATGAGGTTGGGACGAAGGACATGGCCGCGAGATTATAGATTTCGTCGGGCTGCACGGTTTGCAGCATCTTGATCAAGGACAGTTCATCCAGCAGGTCGGCTTGGACCAGTTCGATGCGGTCCTTGATATGGTTGATGCGCTCGAAATTCTCGGTGCTGGCGCGACGCACCATGCCGTACACCGTATAGCCCTTTTCAAGGAGAAATTCCGCAAGATAGGATCCATCCTGACCCGTCACGCCGGTGATTAATGCTTTCATGCTTATACTTGTTCCTGTCTTTGATGGTTGCCGTCCCTGTGTTCCCCGTCATTTGAACCCCATACATCCTTCAGGTAGGCCAGCGCCTCCTGAATGTCTTCCGGCGGGGTGCGCGGTGTGGGTTCAATGACGCGTATGATATTAAGGTTCGCGACGCGTTTGTAACGCGAAAAATCCATCTTTCCGCGGGGCGGCATGACATGGTCATGGCCGGGTGGAAGAACATCGTGTATGTGCAGCCCGGCCAGTGATCCCTCGAGGCGTTCGAGCCAGCGTTCGACATTGATCAGGCCCATGTTCTCGCGTATTTGGCCGTGGCCCATGTCGTGCCAATACTTCAGCCACGGTGACTGATAATGCTGCAGCACTGCTTCCAGTTCCGTTTCCGTCGGGATCGCTTCCCATGTTGGAAGATTTTCCATCCCAAGCTTGACCTTGTGTTGCTCGAGGACCGGAAGCAGTTGGCTGAGGCATTCGTGCCAGTAGGGGATTTGTTTGCGCGCCTTCTTGTCGCGCTTCATTTGCAGCTTCAATTTCAATTTCTCGTAGATCGGCGTGAATTGCTGGCCTTGTTCGCAGAGCGCGATGAGCTGCTCACTGAAGCGCGGCATGTCGATGTTGCCGCAATGGGTGACCACGACCTTGGCGCCGACTTCGGCCGCGAAACGGATCGTCTCAGCCGTATGTGAAACCGCCAATTCGCGGATACGTTTGTCCTTATGGCCGAAGGTGAAGATTTCGGGATGACCCCGGTGCGCCGTCATGGGCACGGGACAAAAATTATGGACGCTGTCCACGATTACCGCGCCTTGTTCGGCCATGCGACGCACGCCCGGCACAAGGTCGAGCCTCGTGTCATAGCCGAGTTCGACATGACGAAAGCCGAGTTCGAGGATTTCCTCGATCATGGCTTCGCCGTCCGTATGCCGTCCGGCATTCCATCGGGTTGTCAGCGCGAAATTCACGGGTTTATCAAAAAAGTGCGCTCCCTTTGAACCCGGAAGGACCGGTAAAGGGAGCGCACGGAAGGGGTTACAATTCGTTTACCTGCCTACGGGCCGCGTTCGGGCGCGCGCGGACTTGCGTCGACGGCGCACGCTGGGCTTTTCGTAGTGGCGATGTGATCGAATCTCGCGCATGGTTCCCTCACGATCCAGCTTCTTCTTCAAGCGGCGCAGGGCCTTATCCACGGATTCGCCTTTACGTACTTTTACTTCTGACACGGTAGTTAAACTCACTCTCCCTTCTATAGCGGACGGCGCGAAGCTATCCGCCTGAAAATTCGCGAAACCTTAATGAACGCGGCCGGACTTGTCAACAACCGGGCGCACCTTATTCACAGGCGCGCTGTGAATAGCGTGGCGGGCCCGCCGTTTTCGTTCCAACAGGCCGCCGTCAGAGCGCTAACGCCCTGAAATATCGCGGTATAGGAGTAAGGCGGTAGCGGCAACAGCCAGCACATCACGTTCGATGGAATCGAGATCCCGGTCCACGTATACCATGCCCTGATTGATGACTTCGACGGCAGCTACAGCACGGCGATCCTTGTATATGATAAACCCCGCCGGATCGAGCAGCGGCATGGTGGTACCCGCTAGACGATGCGTTCCTTCCACCCGGTAAACCTGATGCCCGTCGGATAATTCGCCGTGCATGACGGTATCGCCCCGGCCCTCCGCCATGGCCAGGGTCCAGAACTGTTCCTGCCGCTCGTCCTCGATATGTACGAGGAAGTTCATGTCGGCCGCAAGATCCCACCGCCACTCCCCGCCGCCCACGCGGCCGCTCACGTCCTGCTTGCGCACGCCGGTGACCGCGTGGCCTTGCCAGCGATTGCCGTCCGGCGCGTGCAGCATGTACTCGAATTCCTGGCGGCGCGCGGAGCCTTCCGCAAAAGCAAGATCCCACTCGACGCGCTGCATCCAGCCGCGCCGCACCTCGTGGACTTGATAGGGCCCGAACGAGAAATCTTCTCCAAAACGGAACCCTTGTCGTCCGACGCATGCATAAGCCTCCGTCCGTTCCTCCAGAAAACCGGGCAGCGCCATACGCGCGGTCTGGCAGGAGACAATGAGCATCGGGAAGCAGATCAGAACCACTGAGGCTGTGCGGCGAAATGAATCTTTCATCATGTGTGCCTTCGGTTAGCGATAGGATGAGTCTGCGCTTCCAATTTGTCGAGACGCAATATCGACGGCGAGTAGAAGTAGGGAGTTTATGTATGGCGGGCTAGGGGCTCAGCTAGGGGCTTACACCTACATTCTCCTTTTAGTGGCGACTGATAATCGTTAGAATGGCGGACCAATAACCCAAAGCGGGAGCAGCGCCATGACCGACCTATCACTGGTTTCGAGAGTCATCTTCTATATCTTGGTGAGCGTGATCGGATTCTATTGTGCCATTCTGTGGATCGTGCAGATAAGGGTGTGGCAAGGCGGATCATTTGAGAATCCCGACGGTTCGGTGGACGATTGGCACAGAGAGAAGGGATACTACGGCATTGCATTCGCGGACGCATTTCTCGCCTGTCCCATGACGCTGGTTGGGATTGTCCTGCTATTTATTGCCCCTCGCTGGGGATTCTACCTATTGGCGTTGATGTCCTTTCTGTTGCTGTGGGCTAATATCATGACGACGGCCACGAGCATTCGCTTCTACGAGCCTAAACGGAATCCCGTCTATTGGTTCGTGACGTTTCCTATGGGCGCTTTGGTGGGGTTGGCGTTCCTGGTCTGGACCATTGTGCACTTCGAAGCCATCTACTCTCTGTAGATCGCCGCCGCTTGTTTCACGCGCCTCGTGGATTGGAGGAACGACGAGATGGCGGAACGAAAAAGTACGCGGCAACGATGGCGATGAAAACCGCGGTGTATAGCGCGATGAAGCCCGCGTGCGGCAGATCCCAGTAAAGCAAACGCTGCAGCCAGTATTGCATGAACGTCTCGTCGCCATACGCGGCCTGGCCCGCGCGTTCGCGCATGGCCGCTTCCCATTCGGTCAGCGGGCAGATGACGCCCAGCAGCGTCTCGACCAACACGAAGCCCATGGCGCCCAAGTGCAGGAAGCGGAACCATCGGTTGCGCACCGCGCGCCACCGGAAGGCGGCGCCGATCCAGATAAAGAGCAGTCCGAACACGATAAACAGCACAAACGCGACGTGGACAACGAGAATGGCGTCCGCCAACAGGCCCCACCATTGTTCTGAAGTCAGCCAGGCCATGAGGATCACGCAGGTCGGGGACGGGACGGAGCCCGTCCCTCCATACGTTCATGCAAACGCAGATGGAGGGACGACCTCCGTGTCGTCCCTTTGCGGCCAACGATTGTGGAGAACACTTGCGGCACGGCTACACCCAGCCTCTCTTCCGTCGTCGTTCTCGTGTACGCTCTATAACCTTACGCAGAAAGGCCTTCTCGTCGAGTGGGGCATAGCCGGAAGCTACCTTGTACGCGCGCCAAAGGCGCAGCATGTCCGTCCGAGTGAACACGCCAGGATCCAGGATGATCTGCACGAGATTGTGGACGCGGCGACTCTCGGGCATGCGCGCGTATCGCCGGGTACGCTCGTTATCCATCCAATAGAAGGCGCATGAATCTCCGTTCCGTTGCATGAGAAGATTGCTCAGGCGCAAATCGCCGTGATGCAAGTCGGCCTTGTGCCATGCGCCGATTTCGCCGGCTAGCCCGTCCAGCAGTTCTCGTCGCTTGGGGATATCGGCGCGCAAGCCAAATTCCGGGTCGCGAAAGACAGCGCGCGCTTCGTGCACGTCCGGGAGTTCGCGTGTAAAGAGCACGCTCTTCCATGTGAACCCGAAACGGCGATATTCGGCAAGCGCGATGACCGGTTCGGTGCGAAAGCCGAGTGCAGTGATCATTTGATTCGCAAGCAGGGCGCGGCGCGCGCGCGGCGGCCGCACCATGCGTTTCAAACGATCCCACCCGTCTCGCAAGAGAAACTGTTTGATGAAAATTGGCGCAGGCAGAGCCGGATCATCCACGCGCTGTACGATCGCATGACGCGAGCGTCGGAATTCCGGCCATAGGGAGAGTCCGCCTTCAATCCAGCGCACCACATGGGCCTCCATATCGGATTCATTCGGTGCGATGCAAAGGTGAACCTGTCCATCCTTCACATGGAGCGCGCGTTGTTTCCAGTTGTGGAGCGAGGATGTCATGATGTGACAAAGTGTTCGCGTTTGGTGATCGATCATAGCATCATGTCGGCCGACGGGAATCAGGTTTTTCGCATGAAAATAGCGATGGGGGTTAGACAATTCCGGGCGGTGGGCGGCGCCGAAAAGGTGACGGCGCGCCTGGCTGCGCATCTCGCGACGTCGGGACACACGGTGGATGTGCACGCGTATCGCGTCGACGCGTCGGAAGCGGCAACTGTTCATGCGTTGGGTCGCGTCCCCCGGGTGCCGCGCGCGATGCGGGATTGGGCGACGGGCCGTGGAATTGCGCGTGCCCTGCGGGCGAGCGGCGCGGACATTACATTCGGCGAACAAAAGACGTGGGGCGCGAATATCATTCGGCCGGGCGGCGGCGTGGAAGACGCGTATTGGACGGCGCGCATGGCCTATGCGCCGTTCCTGCGACATCCTTCCGCGCGAGTCCTTCATCCCAAACGCCATTTCGATGTATGCGCGGAGCGAAACGGCTACACCGATCCCGCGCTATGCCGCGTCATTGCCAATTCCCGCATGTTGCGCGAACAACTCATTGCGCGCTATCCACAGCTGGAAGAGAAGGTGACGGTTATCCATAACGGCGTGGATCGCGTGATTGATCCTTCGGAACGCGATAATGGCGAAATGCGCAAGCAACTGGCTGCATGCCACGGTTTGGACCTTTCGTCGGTCTGGCTTCTCTTTGCCGGTCATGAGTTCAAACGCAAAGGGCTGCGGCATGCGATTCGCGCGCTGGCGCACGCACATGCGGCGGGTGTCGGAGCCCACTTGATCGTGGTCGGGCGTGATAAGACGGTTCCTTATCAACGGGAAGCAGATCGATGTGGTGTGGCGGAAGCTATCCGGTTTATCGGTACGGCAACGGACGTGACCCGTTACTATGCGGCGTGCGACGCGTTGATCCTTCCAACATATTATGATCCATTCGCCAACGTAACCATCGAAGCGCTCGGCGCCGGTTTGCCGGTGATCACCACCCGTCAGAACGGCGGCAGTGAATTGGTGGACGATACCTGCGGTTGGGTGGTAGAACGTCCGCTCGCCGAGGATGCGATGGCGCGTGCGATAGGGGAGTTGAGCGATTCCTTGGTGCGCGCGGCGAAGGGCGGCTCCGCCTTGGAGGTCGCGGCAAGGCATCTATTGATCAATAAGATGAAGGAAATGGAAGACGTATGCTTGAGTGTCGCGGAGGAGAAGCGTGCGCGCTGACCCTCGACGCATTCACGTCAGGGTTAGGCGTTACGCCATAAAGTTGTGATGAACAAAACGGATTTCTTAACAGCGAATCTCGGCTTCGCCTTGCGCGGCGGCTACCGGTTGCCCGGCGGGCATCGGCCGCCGTCGGGCCACTCCGTGCCGGCCGAGTTCGCGGGGATCTGTGTCGCGTCATCGCCCGATCCGGCGTGCGACGCGTACGTACTGGACCGCTTACACGAAATGAACGTGCGCCACGTGCGCGTGGATTACACGTACGGCAGCGGCGAGAATCACACGGCGCGCTTTCTGGAGCACCTGCTATCGAATGACATCCGCGTATTGCTTCACCTCGTGCAACCGTTTGACGAGGCGCGCAAGATGGATACGGAGCCTGCGCAGGCGACATGGCGCGCGTTTCTGGACGCGACGCTTGCCCGTTGGGGAACACGCGTGGAGGCGGTCGAGATCGGATCCACGGTGAACCGCCGAAAGTGGGCGGGTTACACGCTCGCGACGTTCATGACAACGTGGCGTATGGCGCATGACGTCATTCGCACCCAGGGCGTCACACTCGCGGGACCGAATGTGACGGATTTCGAACCCGTGTACAACGTCGCGCTCTTGTCCGCCATGAAGGCAG
>SKZA01000022.1 GCA_007127595.1 Kiritimatiellia bacterium | reverse complement strand
GTCGTCACCCATCTGCGCTTCGCCGCGTCGTCCGAAGAGTCCGCGTCCGAGATGGCCGAGCGCATTCAAATGCCCGACACGAAGGCCGCCGATTTTCTTGCCATCCTGCGCCGCTTCCTGAACGACCTGCAACGGCTTCACATCTCCACCATCGACAGCTTCACCATCGGCATCCTCCGCGCATTCCCCATGGAGCTCGGCATCTCGCCCGCCTTCGACGTCACCAACAACCAAAGCGTGGAAGCGGAACAAGCCCGGCTCGAAGCGCTAACCCGCCTCTTTCGCGAACCGGAAAATGACGAGGAAAGCAAACGTGAACTACTCGAGTCCTTTAAACAGGCCACACACGGCCGGGAAACCAAGACGTTCGCGCGCGAATTTGACCGGTTTATCGCCGACTATCAGGAGTTCTACAAACTGCTGCCGCATCGCGACCGCTGGGGCGCGCCGTCCCGTATCTGGCCGGACGGTTGTCCCTGGCTGACGCCTCCCAAGAATCTTACGGCGGCCATCGAATCGTTGCGAACGTTCACGCAAGGCCCGCCTTGGGCGGCCAGGGCACAAGAGAAGTGGAAACTCTTCCTTGATGAACTTGCGGATTGGCATCCCGGCCTGCCATGGGCTCGTATCGAATCCTTGGCCGATAAACTGATTGAGATTGTCGACTCCTTGCGCACAGGATCGGCGGAAATCACCTTGTGGAAGAAACATCCCGTGGATGGTCCGCCCACGGAATGGATGCTGACCCTCATCCATCACCTCATGCACATTTGCATCAAGGCATCCCTCGAATCGACGCAGGGCATCTATCGCCTGCTGGACCGGTTCGAGCAGCTGTACGACGCCCAGATTCGACGACCCGGATTGATCACGTTTGACGACGCGCAATTTCTGATCATTCAAGGCGGGCGCGCCCTTTCCCGCACACCCGACGATCCGACCCGGCTCCATATCGATTTCCGGCTCGACAGCCGGCTGGATCATTGGCTGATCGACGAGTTTCAGGATACCAGCGACCTGCAATGGTCGGTACTCGGCAATCTGGCCGATGAAGTGTTGCAGGATACGCAAGGCACGCGCAGTTTCTTCTTCGTCGGTGACGTAAAACAAGCCATCTACGGCTGGCGCGGCGGAAATTACAAACTGTTTGGGCAAATTCTCGAACAATATGGAACGCGCATTCAACAAAGACCGCTGAATGTTTCATTCAGGTCGGCGCAGCCGATTTTGGACGCAGTGAACAAGGCGTTCGAATCCCTGCCCGAAGACGTCCCGGAACCGGTCCAGAAACAATGGAAACAATATTGGGGCGAGCACACGTGTCGAGAGGATAAGACGCCGCCGCCGGGTCACATGGCGTTCATCGAGGCCGGCGAAGACCGCAACGATCAAGAAGCCTGTTACACGGCCTGCGCCGATCTCCTGCGTGAAATCGATCCGCTGCGGCGCGGTTTGACCGTTGCCATTCTTGTGCGCCGGAACAAGACGGCCCGGGCCATCGCCAACATCATCCGCGCCGCCTGCCCCGATATCCCGGTCGCCATCGAAGGCGAGTCGGAAGTCGCCGACAATCCCGTCGTACTTCTTCTGCTCTCACTCCTTCATTACGCGGCGCATCCGGGCGACACGCTTGCCTGCGAGCATATCCGCATGAGTCCGCTGGCGGATGCGTTTCAGTCAACGAGCGTGGGCGAGCTGTTGTCGGAAATCTATCGGTATGGCTACCAAGAGTTTCTGCGGCGGTGGGGCGCCCGGCTGGATGAAGCGTATCCGCTTGACGACTTCGGGCGGCACCGCCTGCACGCGTTAATCGACGCGGCGGGCGAATTCGATGCCACAGGCAAGCGGCATCCGGACGAGTTCACCGCGTTCATACGCGCCTACACCTTTCCCGAACAGGCCGCTGACACCACCGTGCGTATCATGACCATGCACAGTTCAAAAGGTCTCGGATTCGACATCGTCATGCTGCCCGAACTCACGGGCCGAATCGTTGAAGGACTGGATCGCGGCATTCATGTGGCGCGCGACGCCGAAGGGCAACCCGACTGGGCCCTGTTGATGCCGAATAAGAGCGTCCGCGCACAGGACGACGTGTTGCGCCGCGAAATGGAACAGGCCGAATACGACGGCACGTTTGAGAGTCTCTGCGTGCTCTATGTCGCCCTCACCCGCGCCAAGCGCGGGCTCTATTGCGTCGCCACGCCGCCGCCCAAGAAGTCGGAGAAGGTGGTGGACGCGGCATCCTTTCTTCGGCTGCAACTGGGCGGCGACCTCGGCACACGGCCCACGAACACGATGCTGCTGAACCAAAAGGACTACGGATTGCTTTACGAGCAGGGCCAGCGGGACTGGTTTAAGGATTGCGTCCCACCCGCTGAGACCAAGGCGGTCGGAAAGAAAGCGATCCCGGCGCGTTTTCCGAAGAAGAAATCGAAGCGACGCCGCCTGCTGCAGGTCAGCCCCTCCTCGCGCGCAGAAGAACCGCGCGCCGCGCATCTATTGTTTGAACCGAAAGTCACGCGTAGTCTCGATCTCGGTACGGCGGTGCACGAATTATTCGAACGGGTGGACTGGTCGGATCAGACGCCCGCGGAAGAAGCAATCGCACGTTGGCGGGAATCGGTTAT
>SKZA01000305.1 GCA_007127595.1 Kiritimatiellia bacterium | reverse complement strand
GGGGGGGGGAAGTGTTCAGTGTTCGGTGTTCAGTATTCAGTTGATCTTCTAATCCTATTCCCAATGTTGGTCGGTATCCCTATGTCGCGCGACGAGTGATCCTGAACACTGACCACTGAACACCGAACACTCCGAAACAGACAGGGACTATATAATGGAAAAAATCGGATTCATCGGAACGGGCGTCATGGGTCGCAGCATGGCCGGGCATCTGCTCAAGGCCGGTCATCCGCTCACGGTCTACACGCGCACGCGGAGCAAGGCGGAGCCGCTGCTGGCGGAAGGAGCAACATGGGCGGACAGCCCCGCCGATCTGGCGGCACGGTCCGAGGTCGTCATCACCATGGTCGGTTATCCGGACGATGTCCGGCAATTGTATCTCGGTGACGACGGACTGATCGCGCACGCGCCGCGCGGCGCAACGCTCATCGATATGACGACATCCGATCCGCTTTTGGCGGTCGAGATTCATAAAGCGGCTAAAGAGAAAGGGTTAGCTGTGCTGGATGCGCCTGTTTCCGGTGGCGATGTGGGTGCGCGCGAGGCGCGCTTGACCATCATGGTCGGCGGTGATTCGGACGCCTTCCTTGCCGTCCTTCCCGTCCTTGAGGTCATGGGAAAGAACATCGTGCTGCAGGGCGGGCCGGGGAGTGGACAACACACGAAAATGGTGAATCAGATCGCGATTGCGGCGGGGATGGTGGGGATGTGCGAGGCGATAACGTATGCGCGCCGTGCCGGACTCGATCCCGAAAAAGTCTTGGAGTGCATATCGGGCGGCGCGGCGGGGAGCTGGTCATTGTCCAATTATGGCCCGCGCATATTGAAAGGCGATTATGCGCCCGGCTTCTACGTAAAGCATTTCATCAAGGACATGCGTATTGCGCTGGAATCCGCTCGCGCCATGCAGTTCGATACCCCGGGTCTGGCCTTGGCGGAAAGGCTCTATTCCCAATTAGCCGACGAAGGCGGGGGCGACCTGGGCACGCAGGCGTTGTATCGAGTCATCGACAGACAAGCGCGCAATCAAGGGGAAGGATAGGATTAGAGCAGTTTAAACGAATGCTCATGAACGGAGCGCTCTATAAAGGACGTATTGAAGATCTCGGCATTGCCTTCCATTACGCCGTGACGACGGATATGGCGAATGAAGCGGTGTTGCGTCATGAATGCGATCCGGTGGCGGCGCACCTGTTGGTGCGCGCCATGACGGCAGCGCTCTTGTCGGCCGCGTCCGGTGATGTACATGATCGTATTAACGTGCGTTGGGCGTATGAAGGACGCGTGCGCACGGTATTGGTGGATGCGGGGGGTGATGGGACGGCGCGCGGTATGATCAGTCCGGTTTCCCTGCATGGAACGGCGGATGTGGCGGAGCTGTACGGCGAGAAGGGCAATATTCAGGTGGTGCGCAGCCGGGGCGGAACGGTGATGGCGTCAGGGACGATTGAAGCCTGCTTCATGGATGTGGTGGATGATCTGACGGCGTTCTTGTGCATGAGTGATCAGGTGGAGTCGGGCGCGGCCGTATTGGTAGCCTTCTCGGATAATCCCGAGCGACCGGTCCATGTGGCCCGCGGCCTGCTGCTACAGGCGTTGCCGGGCTGCGACCTGGAACGTTTTCAGCGCATCCGTTCGCGTCTGAATGACGACGAAGCACGCACGTTCTTGAGCCGGATCAACGAGCCGGACAACCTCTTTGAGGATGTGCTGCGTGCGTTGACCTGCGATGAAATGGAGACGCCGGAATGGACGATGGGGGAAGCGGGTGTCCCCGCTTTCCGGTGTACATGCGGTCCGGAAAAGCTCGGGCCCGCCTTGCGCTGCCTGTCCTATCCCGAACGTGCGGATATCGTGCAGAAGAAAAAGGACATCGCGATCCGCTGCCATTTCTGTAACGAGCGCTACATGCTCTCGGTGGATGATTGCATCCGCGCGTGGAACGAGAAGGGGTGAGACCTTCAAGAAAACGGCTCCAGTTGCGCGGACGCGTCTGGAGCCGTCACCCTTGACCTCCCGGGTCCGGTTGATTGTTTGTTCAGCCGCCGGCGATGGCGGGAACGATCGATATCTCGTCGCCGTCCTTGACCGCGGTATCTTTGCCATCCTTGAAACGAATGTCTTCGTCGTTCAGATAGACGTTCACAAATCGGCGCAACTCGCCGTTGTCATCGCAAATGCGTTCCTTCAATCCCGGATACTTGGCTTGCAGGTTTTCAATCAGTTCGGCCACGGTGCCGCCGTCGACTTCGACGACTTCCTTCTCTTCGGTCAGGCCGCGTAGCGGTGTGGGAATGCGTACTTGAATCGCCATGATAAATGTTCTCCTGTTTCTGTCTTTCGTATTTCGTTTGAGGGTTAGCCGGCTTGCGCGGCATACAGCGCTTCGAATTCCTTGAGGCTGGGCTTGATGACCGCCGGCTGATCCAGTTTGCCTTCCAAGGCCTCCTTGGTCTTCAGTCCGTGGCCGGTGACACACAGCACGATGGATTCATCGGGACCGATGTGCCCGCTTTCGATGAGTCGTTTCGTGGCGCCGAGCACCGTTCCGCCCGCCGTCTCGGAGAAGACGCCGCCATATTCGGCCAGCCAGCGGATGCCTTCAACGACCTCGTCGTCGCTCGGGTTTTCGCCGTAGCC
>SKZA01000109.1 GCA_007127595.1 Kiritimatiellia bacterium | reverse complement strand
TGCGGCCTTTGCCTTGGTGGCCACCCGATTTGCCACGCCTCCTCCTTCCTTTCCTCCAGGCGTGCATCCGACCGCCGTGGTGGCGGACGACGTGACCCTCGGCAAGGATGTGTACATCGGGCCACACTGTGTGGTGGAGCCCGGCGCTACGATTGGGGATCGTTCGGTCTTGATCGCACAGGTCTATGTCGGGCACGACGCTCGCATCGGTGAGGACAACCGACTCTATTCACATGTGACCGTTCGGGAAGGATGCGTGACGGGCGCGCGCGTCATCATTCACAGCAGTACGGTTGTCGGCAGCGACGGCTTCGGCTATTCGGTGGATGAGAAAGGTGTGCGCACCAAGATCCCGCAGGTCGGGATTGTGGAAGTCGGTGACGACGTGGAAATCGGCGCGGCGACGACAATCGATCGCGCGCGATTCGGGCGGACGGTGATCGGCAAGGGCGTGAAGATCGATAACCTTGCGCAGATTGCGCACAACGTCGTGATCGGCGATCACGCCGTTATCGTCTCGCAGGTCGGGATATCGGGCAGCACGGTGATCGGAAAGCACGCGATTCTTGCCGGGCAAACGGGGGTGGCCGGGCATATCGTCGTCGGCGACGGTGTGATTGCCGAAGGGCGGTCGGGCATCACCAAGGACGTGCCGCCGGGGGAAATCATCTACGGCTATCCTGCCCAGCCCCGCATGGAAGCCGCACGCCTGCACGCGCATATCCAGCGCCTCCCGAAGATGAAGCAGAAAGTCAACGAACTCGAAGCGCGGTTGAAGAAGTTGGAGTCAGGTGGCGCGTAAGACGATGTATCGTAAAGCAATCGGGATGCGCGCGGGCGCGCTGCTTCTTCTGTTCGGCCTGTCGTTGGCGTACGGCTGTTCCCGCAAGGACACGGTACCCGAACAAGGCCTTTGGGTCACCGAAGCGGACCGCCATCCGCCGGTCACCAACGCGGCGGGCAGGGTTGTCCGGTACGGGCCGATCATTACGCCGGATATGTTGCCGGAACGATATCGCCGCAACCTGAACTCGCCATGGCTAATCGAGACCCCCGAATGGGCGACGAATCGTTTGGGCCGCTACTACCTTTATTTTGCCAGCCATCGGCGAAGTCATTATATCCGGATGGCCTACGCGGACGACGTGACCGGGCCGTGGACCATCTACGAGCCGGGCGTGTTCTGGCGCGAGCAGGGACCGACACCGCGCGCCCATGTCAGTGCGCCGTCCGTCATCGTCGACGAAGAGCGGCAGAGGTTCATTATGTACTTCAACTCCCGCGAGTATCCTGGCCAGCGCTTTAGCCGATTGTTCGTCGCCACCTCTTCGTGCGGCCTGGCATTCGAGTATGCCGGCGGCCCTCTAGGCTGGCCTTACAGCGCTGTGATGCGGCATGACGACTGGTTTTATGTCTTCATGGGCGCGTCGGGGCAGGTGGTACATCGGTCCCGCGACGGCGTGACGGATTTTGAGTGGGGTCCCCGCATTCTGCCCGACCGCCAGGGTGACACCGACCCGTATTCGCGTCATATCGGATTGCAGCAGGTGGGTGATGTCCTTCGCGTGTTTTTCACGCAGAAACGCGACGCGCCTGAGCGGATCCTGATGGGTACAATCGATCTCACGGATGACTGGCAGAACTGGCGGGTCCAAAACGTGGAAGAGGTGATGCGTCCGGTCAAATGGTACGAAGGCGCGGAGTTGCCTGTTACGCCTTCCCAATCCGGCCCCACGCGCGAACCTGTACATGAATTACGGGACCCTGCCCTATTGGAGAGCGAGGGCCGAACGTGGTTGCTCTACACGATCGCCGGGGAAGAAGGAATCGCGCTCGCCGAGTTGTTGTTTTAGGGCGCCTCAAATACGCCAGCAGGTCTTTCGTTCGCGGCTTCCGTTACACCCTCACACGTCACGGCTCGTAGATGCGGATACGGTAGTAGCGCTGAAGCAGGTTGGTTGCGGTTGGGTCTTCGATGGCGACCGGCTGCGTCGTCGGGCCGAAAATCGGTTGGTTGCCCGGCACGTTGAGCGGGCGCCAGCCGGAGGCGTCGAGCAGGTTGGTGCTGGCCTGAATCTCGAAACCGCGATTGGCCACACGCGGGAATTCTATCGTCGGCACATCGTCCTGCATGACAAGGTCCATGGTCCACACATCATCCGGGTCATTCGGATCCGTGCCCGTCAGGTATTCGGTTATGTTATCCGCCCCGTCGCCGTCGGGGTCTTCGCCGGGTTGGGCGTTGGGATTATTGGTGCTGCCGAAATGCACAATTTGCCAGTCCGCGAACGTCTGGTACCCCGCCAGGTCATTGACCCACGCGACGACCAGCGCGATGCCTTCTTCATCCCGCACCGACGATCCGACCGGCGGCATGCGGTCAGCGCCCATCGACGCAATCCGCGTGTGAATCATGGAATGCGTCACGTCGTCCGGCACGATGACGCGATTGTCCGGGTTGCCCTGGTTGTTGGCCAGGATGCCGTTGATCATGTCGGTTTGTGATAGGGCCGTTTCGATGCGCGCGTCCCAGCCGCCCAGCCCTGGGCCGCCGGGGAAGTGGCAGTTGGCGCAATTGGCGTGAATGTACGACCGTGCGCGGTATTCCACGCTGTACATCGCATTGGTCGGATGCGCCAGGGCGCGCAGCGT
>SKZA01000155.1 GCA_007127595.1 Kiritimatiellia bacterium | reverse complement strand
GACGGGGTGGGGGCGCGCAAGTCTGCCACAAAATCGCTGATGGAAAAATCGATCTCATGGCCGACCGCAGATATCACGGGCAATTGCGATCGGGCGATGGCCCGCGCCACCACCTCCTCATTGAAGGCCCACAAATCTTCCAGACTCCCGCCGCCCCGACCGACTATCAAGACATCCACGCCGCCCCACGCATTGAAGCGGTCAATCGCCTCGGCGATCTCTTCCGCCGCGCCTTCGCCCTGCACGCGCACGGGCGCAATGACAATATGCAGATTCGGAAAACGTCGCGTCAGAATATTCAGCATATCCCGGATTGCTGCGCCTGTCGGCGAGGTAACCATCCCGATTCGTTGCGGGAGCATGGGGACCGCCTTCTTTCGCGCAGGATCGAACAGGCCCTCTGCTTCCAGCTTCTTCTTCAGCGCCTCAAAAGCGGCCTGCAACGAACCTTTGCCCGCTTCCTCAATCTGTTGAACGATGATCTGGTACTGGCCGCTACGCTCGTACACGCTGACTTGTCCGAATACGCGTACCTGCAGCCCGTCCTTGATGTCGAAGGTCAGTCCTTGCTGTCGTCCCCGGAACAGCGCCGCGCTGATTTGGGCCTGCTCATCCTTTAACGTGAAATACAGATGGCCGGAAGACGGGCGCCGGAGATTGGAGATTTCGCCTTCCAGCCAGACCCATCCGATATCGTCCTCAATGATTAACTTGATACGGCGCGTCAGTTCCGCGACGCCGTAAACCTTTCGGGGTGGGGCGGGCTGCGCACTCATTCCATTCGCTCACTGATCCGTTTGATCTTCGTCGTGCGACCCGTCGTGTCGTCGATGTCGAACAACACGCCCTCCATGCGAACATCGTCTTTCGCTATATCAAATTTTGTGGGCATGCCGGTGAGGAAGCGATGGAGCACCGGTTCCACTTCGCGGCCCAGGACGGAGTCTTTAGGGCCCGTCATGCCGGCGTCCGTGATATAGCCCGTGCCGTGCGGCAGGATGCATTCGTCGGCTGTCGGCACGTGCGTATGGGTTCCGGCCACGGCGCTCACGCGCCCGTCGAGGTAGCGTCCCATGATAATCTTCTCGGACGTGGCCTCACAGTGCATATCGACAAAAATAACCTGCGCGCGTCCATCTTCCCGTTTCAGAATCTCGTCCGCCGTACGAAAAGGACAGTCCTGTGCGGCCATGAATACGCGTCCGATGAGATTGATCACGAGAACGGGGCCGTGCCCCGTCTCGATCAGCGTATAGCCCCGTCCGGGAGCGCTCGGCGGAAAGTTGGCGGGTCGAATGACGCGTCGCTCGCGATCCAGATAAGGAATCAGTTCCTTGCGGTCCCACGTATGATCGCCCAGTGTCAGGGCATCGGCTCCGGCGGCAAACAGTTCGTCGGCCAGCGGAGGGGTCAGACCTCGTCCCGCTGCGGCGTTTTCAGCGTTGGCGATTATCACGTCGACCTTCTTTTCGGCCTTATACCGTGTTGCGAAGCGCGCAAATGCCTGACGCCCCGGACTGCCGACAAGATCTCCGACGAACATAAGCTTCATGGAATGTCCTTCATGGTTTCGTGCAACCGTACACCAAAGCGCGCAGCACATACAAGCGCGTCACGGCGCCGCCAAATGACTGGAGAATACGCGCTGCGCCGTGATTAAGGCTGCTTTCGCTCGCGCGCGTCGGCCGGGCCTGCGAATAGTTCGTATCGGCACAAGCGCCCGTCTAAACCGCCGTTGCGCATCGGCTTCTTCCAATCCGGTTTCAGGCCCAGCTTCTTGACCAACTTCTCGTCACCGAAAAAGACGTACGCCTCACAACCGGCGCAGCGCTGTTTCAGAAGGTCGCCGAACTCCTTGAGTAGCCCCTCGGCATCTGAACGTTCGCCCAGTCGCACGCCATACGGCGGATTGGTCATGATGAATGCGTCCGACCAGCCGGGCCAATCCCTGAAGTCGCTTTGAACGATCTCAACCCGATCCCCGTAGGGTAACAACGCCAGATTTGCGCGCGCTGCCGCGACTGCATCGCGATCCGCGTCGCCGCCCGTCATGCGTATTCCGGGCGGAACGGCGATTTGCTTATCCATTTCCTGCTTCATGCTATGCCACAACGCCATGTCGAAATCGGGTAGCTGATGCAGCGCATAAGCCTGGCGTAGATAACCCGCCGGAATCCGGCATGCGGCCATCCATGCCTCGCAAAGCAACGTGCCCGAGCCGCAGAAAGGATCAATAAGCGGTCGCTTTGGATCCCATTGGGCCGCTTGCACGATTCCCGCCGCCAACGTCTCCTGCATGGGGGCATCGACGGATTGCTTGCGATAACCGCGCTTGTGCAGCGAGGCGCCAGCCAGATCGAGGCTGATAACGGCGCGATTGTTGTGAACATACAGGTGGATCGCGATATGCGGATTCTCCGGATCGACATTTGGTCGTTTGCCGGTGACTGAACGGAATCGATCCGCCACGGCGTCCTTCAACGTCAACGCCGCGTAGCGCGAATGACGGATGGCGCTGTTCGCCGTAACGGCCTGAACGGCAAAGGTCTGTTTCAGGCCGAACACGGTTTCCCATGGCAGATCAAACGCGCGCTTATAGAGATACTTCGCGCTATGACAATCGAATTGAACAAGGGGCGCGAGCACGCGGGAG
>SKZA01000185.1 GCA_007127595.1 Kiritimatiellia bacterium | reverse complement strand
CGTTCCGCCGCGATAGAAGTCGCGCAGGCGTTACATTCGGGCGGTGCGACGGTGCGGGCGTCGGATCCGAAGGCGGACCGGGATGAGTTGAAGGCGATCACATGGCTTGCATTCCACGATGATCCGTTCGAGGCCGCGCGCGACGCGGACGCGATAATTTTGATGACTCCATGGAAAACGTATCGTGCATTGGATCCGCAAAAGATGGCCAACGTCATGAAGGGCCGAACCGTGCTCGACACGGCCAACCTCTGGAAGGCAGACTTGTGGATTAGCGCGGGATTCACTTATTTGGACATCGGACGCGGACGCATGGCGGAAGAACGTTGTTCGTAGCGCCCAGCGCTGCCTGGGAGCATAATGAAAGCGGATAGGAAAACGGAATGAGAGTTTCAATTGTGGGAGCAGGGTTGCAGTGTCGCCGCAGGGCGCCCGCGATTGGCGCGGTGAAGGGGGCCCGGCTTATTTCCATTTCGAGTCTTCACCGAGCACATGCGGAAGCGGAGGCGGCGAAATACGGTGTCGCCTGTGACGAGAATTGGCAGGTGACCGTCGCGCGGGACGATGTTGATGTGGTGTTCGTCTGCACCCCGCCGTCCTCCCATGCCGAGATTTCAATCGCTGCCATGCGAGCGGGGAAGCATGTCCTTTGCGAGAAGCCGCTGACACGCACTCTCGACGAAGCGGAGGAAATGGTCCGCGTCAGCCGCGAAATCGGGTGTGTGCTCAAGTGCGGGTTCAATCATCGCCATCATCCGGCAATTTGGGAAGCCTACCAGCGGCTGCGGGCGGGCGATTTGGGCCAGCCGCTGTTTGCGCGATGCCGGTACGGAATTTGCGGTCGACCCGGCTACGAAGACGAGTGGCGCGCAGACCCGAAACAGGCGGCTGGCGGGCAATTCATCGAGCAAGGCACTCATGCCATGGACCTGTTCCGCTGGTTTTTGGGCGATTTGGTAGAGGTGGCCTGCATGACGTCCGTTCACTATTTCACGAAACAGTCTATGGATGACGGCGGGATGGCCATGTTCCGAGGCGCGAACGGCGCCACCGCAACCCTGCACACAACCCTGACCCAATGGAAGAATCTCTTTTCCTTCGAAGTGTTTGGTTCCGATGGATATATCCAGGTAGAGGGTTTGGGCGGCGGGTATGGCACGGAAACGCTGGCGGTGGGGCGCCGCGATTTCTCGGCCCCCTTTCAGGATCAAGTGATCTATTACCGTGGTGGTGACAAGTCATGGGACGCGGAATGGCAGGAAATGGCGGCGGCTATTGAGGAGGGGCGTGACCCGATCGGCAACGGGGAGGACGGGCTCGAGGCCATGCGAATCGCTTTGACTGCGTACGAGGCCGAGAAGCAGCGGGCGGTGTTGCCCATACCGCACGGAGGTCGTGCGTGAAGGTGCTGGTGACGGGGGCGTCCGGCTTCATTGGCCGGCATCTGATACGCCATTACGTGGATGCGGGCGCAACGGTCATCGGTTGGTCGCGGCAGCCGCAGCCAAAGGACTTCGTCGTAACTACTGTCGATTGGCGGGTGGTGAACATGCTGGACCCCGAGGCCGTCGCGATGGCGCTCAAAGACGACGCGCCGGAGGTGATCTTTCACTTGTCCGCCCAATGTCTACCGCGCGTATCATGGCAGGATCCTGTCGGGACGTTCGACAGCAATGTGATGGGGACCATCAATCTGCTGGAGGCGATGAAGGCTCATCGTGCGCAGGCGCGCCTGGTGCTGACATCGTCGAGTGCCATTTATGCGCCTCATCCAGGCAACCGCCCCATTCAGGAAGATCATCCCACGAAAGGCGCCAGCCTTTACGCGGTGAGCAAGCTTGCGCAGGAAATGACCGTGCGCCTCTGGGGGCGCAAGTATGACCTGACCATGATCACGGTGCGCCCGTTCTTCGTCATCGGCCCGGAAAAGCGCGGCGATGTATGCGCGGACTTCGCACAACGCGTGGTTCGATTAGAGCGCGAAGGCGGCGATGTAATGCGTGTCGGCAATCTGGAGGCCGTGCGGGATTTCCTGGATATTGCGGATGCCGTAAGTGCGTTTACGCTGGTCGCGGAGAAGGGCAAGCCGGACGAGGTGTTCAATATCGCGCGCGGATCGGGTTGGGCGGTGCGGGATGTGTTGGAAACGTACCGGTCCATGGCCAAGGTTTCGTTTCGCGTTGAAGTGGATCAATCGCTTGTTCGGCGACTGGACGAGCCCGTAAAAATCGGAGATCCCGCGCGGCTGACGGCGTTGGGCTGGTCTCCGCGCGTGCCTATCGAAGAGGCGCTGGAACGGATACTGAATTATTGGCGTCAGGTGGATGATGAAGAAGGCTGAAGATATGCAGACGGTAATCCTGGCCGGAGGGCTGGGTACGCGGATTCAGTCCGTGGCGGGCGCCTTGCCGAAATCCATGATCCCTGTCGCGGGCCGACCGTTCATTGAACACCAATTGGAACTGCTAAGGGACAATCGTCTCGCCAAGGTCCTCTTGTTGATCGGCTATCAGGGGGAACGGATTCAGGAGCATGTCGGGGATGGGTCACAGTGGGGTATGCACGTTTCGTATGTCCAGGAGGATCCCGATGCGTTGAAAGGAACCGGTGGTGCGCTGGTGCAGGCAGTACCGCAATTGGACGATGTCTTTCTT
>SKZA01000055.1 GCA_007127595.1 Kiritimatiellia bacterium | reverse complement strand
CTGGACACTGGAGAACTCCTCCACATCGTCCGCCGCAGCCGCCAACTGTGAGCGATAAGCTTCGTGCTCCATCCACTGTCCGGCTTCCGTCCGGACGGCGGGTTGCGCGAATGGATCGCGCCCCACAAACAAAGCCTGCCCGCCGCGATTCAGATAATCGAATACGAGCGCTTGTCCCTCGCGCGGGACCTGCCGCGGATCGGGAACAAGCGCAACGGCCTGCTGGTCCAACGCGCGCTCCAGCGCAGCACCCCATGCATCGAACGACGCAACGTGCGCCTCCGGGACCACATCGCGGACCAGCGCCATCATGCGCTCCGCTTCCGGCGACGCCACCGCCGGCGCCAGCACCGTAACCGCATCGTCATTCAATGCATAGAAGGGCACGTGTACATCGCGCGCGCAAGCGGCAACGAGCAGAGAAGCAGAGATTGCGAAACATCCGCGCCAAACGGATTGAAGGCGGTACCACACCGTGCCGGTGTGGCGTTCAGGGGGTCGTCTCATGTTCTCTTGGTTATTCCGGGACGACACGGAGGTCGTCCCTCCAACAGCCCGCCATTGCCGATTGGAGGGACGGGCTTCCGCCTCCGCCGAGCCTTCGGCGGACAGGCTGTCCCGTCCGATATTCGTTATGAATGGTAGCCCCATGCTTGTAAGAAACATCCGGGACATGGCACTAACCCACCGCCTTCTTCAACATTTCGCGGGCGTGCGTCAGCGTCAACTCCGTCAATTCGCGACCGCCCAGCATACGAGCGATTTCTTCCGCGCGCTCATCGTCTTCCAGAAGGACCACGTCCGTGCGCGTCCTTTGCCCTTTAACGGATTTACGCACGGCGTACTGGGCGCTTCCATACATGGCGACCTGCGGGAGATGCGTGATACACAGGATCTGATGATGTTCCGCGACCGCAGCGAGCTTGCGTCCCACCGCGCCGCCGATCTCACCGCCGATATTCGCGTCGATCTCATCGAAAACCAATACAGGAATACGATCATGCCGCGCCAACACCGCTTTCGTCGCCAACATCACGCGCGAGATCTCGCCGCTCGACGCAATACGCCGTAACGGCGACATCCCTTCGCCGACGTTCGGCTCGAATGAAAACTCGACGGCATCCAATCCGGACGGCGCGGGATCGCCTTCCGTAACCTCCACGCCGAACCGGCCATGCTCGAACCCCAATTCGCGCAATTCGGACGTGACCGCTTTGGCCAGTTCTTTCGCCGCGCTTGACCGGGCCGCGTGCAGCGCGCGGCCGACCCGTAACAGCTCCTTCATGACGGACGCGCGCTCTTCCTTCAACTCGGCGAGCCGTTCATCACGCGATTGCAGATCGGACAGGCGCTGACGAGACCGTTCCAGGGTATCGAGCGCGTCCCGCACAGCAGGCCCGTACTTTCGTTTCATTTTCTGGTACGTCGTCAACCGTTCGTCGAGCCACGTCAGTCGGGCCGGATCAGCGTCGATCCCGTCCACGCGCGCCGCGAGCGACGCCGACACCTCGCGTACCCGGGAGGACGCCTCTTCCAGTTCCTCCCGCCAACCCTCGGCTTCGGGCATGTGCCGGGCCAGCTCTTCAAGCGCGCGCAATGCCGTCGCCAGCGCGTCCGAAACGGCTCCCTCGCTCTCGGTCAAGGCGGACGCCACCGTGTTCGCCAACTCCATGATGCGCTGGGCGTTTCCGAAGACCGCATGCTCCTGCGTTACTTCTTCCTCTTCGCTCTCGGACAGGTCCGCCTCTTCGAGTTCCTTCACCTTGAACGACAGAATATCGATCTGTTCCGCCACATCCGTTCCGCCGGTTTCCTGCAAGTCGTCCATGCGCCGGTCGATGTCGCGCAGGCGCTCGTACTGCGCCGCGTACGCGGCGCGCTCCTTTTCCACATGCCCGTACGCGTCCAGGATGTCCCGTTGCGTATCCGTGTTCAGGAGAGATTGGTGATCGTACGGGCCGTGCATATCCACCAGTTCTTCGCCGATCCGTTTCAGCGCCTGCAGGGTAACAGGGCTGTCGTTGACCATGATTTGCGACGCGCCTCCGGCGCGGATCACGCGGCGTATGATCAGTTGCCCGTCTTCCATCGGGTCCAGACCCAACTGATCGAGTACGGCGCTTATCGATTTCGCGTCGGCAAATTCGAAGAGGGCTTCCGCCGTGCAGTGTTCGGCGCCTACGCGAATCAGTGATTTATCGGCGCGTTCGCCGAGCAAGAGGCCGAGCGCGCCGATCAGAATGGATTTTCCGGCTCCGGTCTCGCCCGTGATCATGTTCAGGCCGGGCCCGAAGGTAACGGCGACATCTTCCACCAAAGCTAAATTTTTGACGCGCAACGAAGTCCAGAGCCAGGGAATCTAGATTGGCCAGAAGCGCAGTGGAGAGGCGTGCTGATTCATTGGGGAAGAACAGTGGGATCTTATTCCCCACCCACGCTCTCGGCACCACGCTTGCTATGACGCTACCTTCATCCGTGGCGCGGCAGATATCTCGCCAGCCCATGAGACAGCGGGGGCTGCGGCGGTCCAGGATTGCGTGGGCGGCGGTAGACAGATCGGTTGTGTCGTGCCGAAGCCGTAGTTCGGCGGGGTCGAGCGGCGTGTGGGCTCGGGCTTCCACGGCGGCTTTGTCTGAGAGCCAGTCCTCTACGCGGGCTGGCAG
>SKZA01000233.1 GCA_007127595.1 Kiritimatiellia bacterium | reverse complement strand
GCGGCGCACCGGCAATGCCGCCATTGCCGACGCCGGCTGGACCGGCGGGATGGCGCTCTTGACAGTTTGGTTCGCCTTTTGGCTTGCGCCACACACCGCGCGCACGTGGCTCATTGCGGGGTTGGCCGTCGCTTGGGCGCTGCGCCTCACGCATCATGTCGTTTATTATAGAGTCATCGGTCGGCCGGAAGACGGACGCTATCAGGCCATGCGTTCGTTCTGGGACGAATCCGCGCAGTTCAAGTTCTTTCTCTTCTTTCAGGGGCAGGCGCTCGTCGCTTTCGTATTCGCGCTCCCCATTCTCGCCGCGCTGCTTGCGCCGAGCGATGGCATCCACGCGTGGGACATGCTCGGAGCGCCGATTTGGGTCATCGCCGTCGGCGGCGAAAGTTTGGCGGATCATCAGCTTGAAACATTTCGCAACAACCCGGCGAACAAGGGAAAGACGTGCCGCGTTGGCCTTTGGCGTTATTCGCGGCATCCGAACTATTTCTTCGAGTGGCTGCACTGGTGGGCGTATGTCGCCTTTGCCGTCGGCCACGCGGCGTGGTGGCTCACCCTCTTCGGACCGGCCTTGATGCTCCTCTTTCTCTTCAAGGTTACCGGCATTCCACATACCGAACGTCAGGCCGTTAAATCGCGCGGAGACGATTATCGCGCCTATCAGAAGTCTACCAGCGTGTTTGTGCCGTGGTTACCGAAGAAGAATGGTTGATGGTTGATGGTTGATCAACGGTTCAACGTTCGATGTTGTTCAAGAGACAAACTGTTATCAGGATATGACAAACGTAGCGATAGAATTGATGGAACGCGGCTGGTTGCCGGACGGGCTTGTCCGTCACGGCATACGTCGCCTGCTTGAGAAACGACGCGCCGAGATTTCGGCGGAAGGCGCCACGATCCGGCAACAGGCCTTCCTCAAGCAATTGCGCGGAGGCCCCATTGCTTTGCAAACGGACAAGGCCAATGAACAGCACTATGAAGTGCCATCAGCCTTCTTTCATACGGTACTGGGGCCGCGCCTGAAATATAGTTCCTGCCTCTGGCCCGACCCTGTAAGCCGTCTTGGCGAAGCAGAAGAGGAAATGCTGGCGCTCACGTGCGAGCGTGCCGGCCTGGCTGACGATATGGACATCCTCGAACTGGGTTGCGGCTGGGGTTCCTTGACCCTGTGGATGGCCGAGCAGTATCCGAAGAGCCGCATCACGGCCGTATCCAATTCAAATTCACAACGGAAATTCATCGAGGAGCGGGCCGCCGCAAAGGGTTTGGAAAACGTGCGTGTGATCACTTCGGATATGAACGATTTCATGAGCGCTGACCATTTCGATCGCGTGGTTTCCGTGGAAATGTTCGAGCACATGCGTAATTACGAACTGCTCCTGAACCGTATCGACGGTTGGCTGAAGCCGGACGGCAAACTTTTCATTCATATTTTCTGTCATCGTGACCACGTTTATCCGTTCGACACGGACGGTGACGAAAACTGGATGGGACGCTATTTCTTCACCGGCGGCTTGATGCCCTCGGAACACCTGCTGAAGGAATTCGATCGCGACCTGAAGGTGGAACAGCAATGGCGGGTCAACGGCCTGCACTACGCGCGCACCCTGCGCGCGTGGCTGGACCGTACGGACGAACAGCGTGACCGCGTGCAACCGATTCTGGACGAGGCTTATGGCCCCAAGGAAGGCGCACGCTGGTTCCAGCGCTGGCGCGTCTTCTTCATGGCCTGCGAGGAGCTGTTTGCCTATCGCGGGGGCGAGGAATGGTTCGTGACGCATATCCTGATGAGCAAGAGGTGAGCCCGAGGGTTTCCAGGGTTCAGACGCCCCACGACCTTGCGTCGTGGGAGTCGAACTTTGAGTTGTCGTCCCGTTGGAGTAGCAAGGAGAGCCCGATGTGAGCAAGCGTAGACTACGGACCTTTCTTGCTCTACACGGGCTCACACGTCGCGTCTCGTACAGTCTGTATAGGAAGAAGCTCGCTTACCCACGACGCAAGGTCGTGGGGGCGCACAGGATACGACAAGGTTACACAGCGGCATCCAACCGTCTAACCGTCCTATCACCCATTCTTCTCCTTCCCCAATCCCTGTTCATGCGCTATCCTCTGACGCATGCGCGAGATGATTTATATGTTCTGGCCCTATCTGACGGCCGGGCTCGGCTTGCTCCTGTCGCTTGCCACGTCGTGCCATGCCATCATCTATAAGCGCGACTCCCGCGCAACCGTGGGCTGGGTAGGTCTCATCTGGCTAGCGCCGATTATCGGCCCCATTCTTTACATTCTGCTGGGCATCAATCGTGTGCGACGTCGCGCGGCGGGTCTGCGCGGCGAGGAAAGCGAGCACATCGATACGCTTGAGATTTTCAGTTGTTCCCTCGACGAATTGGGCGACATGCTCCCGGCAAACGGGAAACACCTCGCTGAAATGGCGCGTTTGAATCAGCGACTCACGCAACTCGACCTCCTCAAAGGCAACAGGATTGAACCGCTCTATAACGGTGACGAGGCATATCCCGCCATGCTGGAGGCGATCGAAAAGGCCGAGCGTTCCATTACCCTGACCACGTACATCTTCGACAATGATCGCGCCGGTCATCGCTTTGTCGAGGCCCTGTCCGAAGCCGTCAAACGCGGCGTGGAAGTGCGCGTGCTGATCGATT
>SKZA01000001.1 GCA_007127595.1 Kiritimatiellia bacterium | reverse complement strand
GACAGGTCTATCGCGATTTCCTCCCACTCCAAATCGACGCATGGCGGCGCAATGTGGCCGTGGTTCGAACTTCTCACGCAACCGTTGCAGATAGCGCCGTCCGCTACCGACGGTCCGCCGCTTGGGCCGCGCGTACCTGCGACGCGTGGACGGTCGTGGGCGGTGATCTCGTGCGTCAATTGGAAGGGATGACCGGACATGTCCGGGATAAACTGACGGTCATTCCAAACGGCGTGGATGCCGGCGCCGGTGAGGGATCAAGCCGTACCGACGCGCGGCGTTCGTTGGGGCTGGCCGACGATACGTTTGTAGTCTTGTGGGTTGGAAGATTGATCGGCATCAAAGATCCCCAAACCGCCCTCCGCGCATTCGTCTTGGCTCAAACCGAATGGAGCAACGCCAAATTCCTGATGGCCGGAGACGGGCCGGAGTCGGACACGGCACGGCGTTTCGTTAAACAGCATGTCCTATCGGACCACATCCAACTGCTTGGGCGCCGGGATGACGTTCCCCGGCTGCTGGCGGCCTCGGACCTGTTTGTCATCAGCAGTCTAAAGGAAGGCATGCCCACTACGGTCGCAGAGGCCATGCTGGCCGGCGTGCCGGTACTCGGCACCGATGTGCCCGGCGTGCGGTACGCCTGCGATCACGGGAAGGCGGGTGTGCTGGTGCCTCCCCAATCGCCGGAACGCATGGCCCGCGCCATCATCGAACTGGCGCGGAATCCGGAACGCCGCGCGGAGCTGACGCAAGCGGGCCGGAAACGAGCGCAGCGGCTGTTTACCGTCGAAGCCATGGTAAGCGCTTACGAAGAATTGTATGAGCGCGTGATCGATTCGCGCGATATAGCGCGTGAACCACCGGTTGAAATTCATCCGGATCATGTATCAAAACAACTCAACCCGAAATGGGCTGACCTGGAAGTCCGGCGCCTGCGTGAAGCACATCGCGTCAGCCGGTTGACGGATGATTTTCTCTCGCCTGAATTGCGTACATACGACGAAGCACAACACCGGATCACCATGGAGCGCATGCAGCCGATCACGGCGCTTCGCGATCTGCGCCCGGAATCGCGCATCGAAGAGGACGACATTCTGTTTCGGGCGGGCCGCGCGCTGGGACACTTGCACCAAGAGATGCACGTGATGACGGCGGAGGACAGGTCTCGGGTCGAGGGCCCCATGGCGCCGGGCGATCAACCGGTCGTCTTGCACGGCGATTATTCGACCATGAACGTGTGCCGTCACAACGAATCGGGCAAGATGGTTGTGCTCGATTGGGGACCTGTCCTTTCGAATGGTGTCAAGACCATGGGTCCCCGCTATTACGATATCGGTTTTTTTCTCGCCTCGCTCGTACGCTGGCGGCCGTGGGGTCGGGCGCTGAGGCGGTTTCATGATCGAGCAGCCGCCTTTTTGCGCGGCTACGAATCGGTGACCGGCCCTGTGGATCGCGCGCTGGTGCGCGAGTATCTGTTGCGTTTTGCCCGCGGTAACGCCTCGCGGGCGCGGCTAAGACTCATCCGCTCGCTCTCTCCCGGCGTACTCAAACCCGCCATCCTGCATACCGTGTGCCATGCGTGCATACGTATTCTGGTCCGCGACCGGGACGAACGATGGAAGGGAACGCGCAAGACCGTTGCCGTCGCCCACCCGTTCTTGCGCGAAGGCGGTTCGGAGTCCGCCTGTCTATGGGCGATTGAAGCGTTGAAATCCGAATATGCGGTGACCCTGCTCACCACGGGGCCGGTGGATTGGGAAAAGTTGAATGTCCGCTATGGAACCTCCATCCGCTCCGGAGAGGTGATGGTACGGAGGCCCCTGACCGCGCGGCTGCTGGGCGGCTATCACGGCTCGGCGATCACCACCGCGATGCATCAACGGTTCTGCCGCCGGATGGCCTCGCGATTCGACGCACTGTTCAGCTCCTACAACCCCTGCGATTTCGGCCGACCGGCGATTCACCGTATCGCTGATTTTGGATGGAACGACGCGCTGCGCGAACGGCTGGGCGAACAGGCAGCCGGAGCCCGCGGCTTGATCCATCGCGACAACCTGTTGCGCAGATCGTACCTCGCGTTGGCTCGGGTCTTGCGTTCACGTTCCGGTCGCGACGTTTTCGGCGGCGAGGACATCCTGATCGTCAACTCGGACTGGACCCGGCGCGTAATGGCCGAACACTTCCCGCGCGCCCGGTTGGTGCACATATATCCGCCGGTGCTCGATAACATTGGGCCTGTACCTTGGTCGCAGCGAAAAAATGCCTTTATCTGTCTGGGACGAATCAGCCATGAGAAAAGAATCGAGGATATGATCAATATACTGAGCCGCGTCCGTGAGCGAGGTCATGAGTTGGGACTTCACATCATTGGACCGACCGACGGCACGCCATACGCGCACGCCGTCCAGGAATTGGCCCGCCGGCATGCCGATTGGATCACGCTCGAAGGGGCTCGGCACGGTCATAAAAAAGCGGCCATGCTGACCGAAAGCCGGTACGCCATTCACGGGCGTCGCGCCGAACCGTTCGGCATTGCGGTGGCGGAAATGGTTAAGGCGGGATGCATTTCGTTTGTACCCAATGACGGCGGCCCGCCGGAGATTGTCGGAGATGACAGGCTTTGCTATCGCGACGCGGACGATGCGGTGGAAAAGATAGATCGCGTCCTGCGCGATCCGTCGCTTCAACACGAGTTACACGAGCGTGTACTCGCACAGGGAGAGCAATTCAGCGTTGAAACCTATCAGGAAGCGGTCCGAAACCTCGTCCGTGAAATGCAGGATGCATGACCCCGATGCGTATCGCCTTCATAACGCCGACCAGAGATCGTCCTTCGCAAATCGCGCGGATGCTGGAAAGCCTTAACGCACAAACGCGACGACCTGACCAGATCATCGTCGTCGACGCCGGGCGCAGACCGGTCAAGGCGGAGGTTGAAGCCGTACAAGGCGCAGCGGTGGATTATGAGCCATGGACAAGCGCCCCCTCATCGGCCGCCCAACGCAATGCCGGGTTGGCGCGATTACGGGACGACATCGAGCTGGTCTGCTTCTTCGACGACGACCAGGAACTACATCCCGACGCCGTGGAACACATGCTGCGGTTCTGGCAAGCCGCTCCGCCCGACGTCGTCGCCGCCAGTTTCAATGAGGCTACGTACACGGATCAGCGCAGACTCTTCTGGCGACGGCTGGGTCTGGGCGCGTTGCTCGGCCTGTACAGCCGGAAACCGGGCCGCGTGGCGCCGTCCGGCTGGCATGCCCTTTATGGCAAGGTGGAGCAGAACACCGAATGCGAATGGTTAAGCAGCAAGGCGCTCGTGGTGCGACGGAACCTGCTCAATACGTTTCAGTTCGATCCGTTCTTTGAGGGCTACAGCTATTTAGAGGATTTGGAGTTTACCTATGGCTTGAGTCGGCACGGACGCCTGATGATTGTGGCGGATGCCCAATTCGATCATGATCAACCCCCGCGCGGCGCGGATTTTAATTGGCGCGATTTTGGAAGGATGGAAGTGCGCAACCGGTTATACTTCGTGCGCAAACACGGATTGTCCGTCTCGCGCTGTTATCTCGGCCTGCTCATCCGCCTCAGCATGACCCTGTGCGAGGCGCTCTTCAAACTCGATCGCACCGCCTGGCACCGGGCCTTGGGAAACGCCGAAGAATTGAGCCGTACGCATTGCCGCGAATAAAGGAATGACAGAATCATTTTGTGGCATAATCATTTTCAGAAGAAACAAGGTCCGTCATGCCGGTAGAAACAAACATCCAAATCAACCCTATCCAGCAAGAGGAGTTCCACGCCATCGACAAGGTAATAATGGGCGAAGCCTTTGATATCCACAACACCATGGGCCGTTTCTTTGATGAACGCATATATCAAGAAGAACTTGCTCAACGTTGTCGGGAAAGGGGCTTTGAGGCACACAGGGAACTGCAACTACGCGTGACACATCAGGACTTTTCCAAATCATACTTCATCGACATGCTCATTGAACGAGGAGTCATATATGAACTGAAGGCGGCGGAAACATTAACCTTGAATCATGAGAACCAACTTATCACCTACCTATTATTGGCCGACATGAATCACGGCAAACTGATTAATTTCCGGCCATCTTCGGTTCAAACACGGTTTGTTTCCACCCGTCTAAGCCATGCCGATCGCACTCAATTTCAACTCGTTCATGACCTCAAAGCGGGCGCTCATGGCCATACGCACAAGTTACGGGAGATTCTTGCCGCCCTCCTGGCAGATTGGGGTGCATTCCTCGATATCGGATTATACCGCGAAGCGATCCTTCACTTTCTCACAGGACCGGGAACAGGAATCTGCCCAATAGAAATCATACGGGGAAATCGTGTCGTTGGGACACAACACATGTGTATGCTTGACCAGGATATGGCCTGGCACATATCGGCGGTCAGGCGCAATACAAGATCATATGAAAAACATATCGTCCGATTATTGAATCACACATCTCTCTCCGAAATGCTATGGATTAATATGAACCACCTCACCATAACCCTCAAAACATTAAAAAAATGATTATGCCAACAATGATTTTGTCCCCTATGACAGAACCATTTCCAGATGACAAACATCCTGAATTCATTAACCAATGATTATGCCGACAATGGTTATGTCACCTAGGTCAGATCATTTTATCGGAGTAAGGAATGAATGCCCGGAATGAGCCCTCGCCATTGATCTCCGTGCCAACCGCCGACATGCTCGGGTCGAAGGTGCACATGGTTCAAGTCCCGGACGTGATGAACATCTTTCGCTGGTGGATCGCGAATGAGCCGAACAAGAACCACATGGTCGTCAACACCGGCATGCACGGCGTGATCGAAGGACACGACAACCCGGAGTTCCTTAAGATTCTCAATAGCGCCGACCTTTTCACGCCCGACGGCGTCTCCGTGAAGTGGTGGGGGCAATTGAAAGGCTTCCAGCAAAAGCGTCGGGTGAATGCGGTGGACCTGCTCGAAGCCACCTTCGCCATGTCCGAACAGGAAGGCTATAAACACTATTTCTACGGCGACACCGACGATACCCTCGCCGCCATGCGCGACCGGCTGATGGAACGCTATCCGAAACTGCAGATCGTGGACCTGCATTCCCCGCCCTTCCGCGAATTGACGCCGGAAGAAGACGAAGAAATCGTGCAGCGAATCAATACTTCGGGCGCGCATTTCCTGTGGGTCGGCCTCGGCCTGCCCAAACAGGAACGCTGGATGCACGCGCATCGGGATCGGCTTACCGTCCCGGTTGCCGCCGGCGTGGGCGCCGGATTCAAATTTCTGGCGGGCAAAGTCAGTCGTGCGCCCAGTTGGGTGGGCGAACATGGCTTCGAATGGTTGTGGCGATTGGTCCAGGAACCGAAACTGATCTGGCGCCGCGTATTTCTCATGGGCCCCCGCTTCCTGTGGCTGGCGGGGCGCGATTTATGGCGTACCCGCAAGGCGCAAAACACGGACGGATAGGTCTCATCATGCGTGTATTGCTTTGTGCATTTGCCTGTCATCCGGAAGGGACCAGCGGCCTGGGGGCCGGCGAGGATATTCTGGGCTGGAACATCGCGCGCCAGGCCGCGCGTTTTCATGACACATGGGTGCTCACGCATGCGAACAACCGTGACGCGCTGGAGGATGCATGCCGCGTTCTGGACCTGCGCAAGCGACTGCACTTCGAGTATGTCCGCCTGCCCGCCGTGCTCGAATGGATGGCGCGCCATCACAAGGGTCCACTACAAATCTATTCCTGGTTTTGGCAGTGGGCGGCATACCGCGCGGCGCGGCGGCTGCATCGCGAGAATGGATTCGACCTCTTCCATCATGTCACCTTCGCCAACGATTGGCTGGCCAGTCCGACCGGAGCGTTCCTGCCCGTCCCCTATGTCCGCGGACCGGGCGGCGGCGCGCATCGCATGCCAAAAGGCCTGTTACGCTCGCGACGCTGGTTGTCCCGTATCTGGGAACGCGTTCGAAGCGTAGGCCAGTGGATTTACCGACACGACCCGGTCTATATGAAAGGGCAACGCAAAGCACGCGCTCTCTTGCTTTGCAACCATGACGCCGTTGCAGCCGTACCCCGGCATGTGCGGGACAAGACACATTTGTTTCCGGTCAATGGGATCGCACCGGAGGAAGCGATTGAAATGGGCGCCCCCGTGAAACGGCCGGCGGCGGAACGCAAACGCTTCATTATCGTCAGTGCCGGACACTTTATTTCGCTGAAGTGTTTTGACCTCGGCATCCGCGCGTTCGTCGCGTTCGCGCGCGAGCATCCGCACGCCATCCTCGAACTGGTCGGCGACGGGCCGGAACGAGCGCGCCTGGTCCGTCTGGTGCGCGATCTCGGGATGACCGATCAGGTCCGGTTCCCCGGCTGGTCTTCGCGCACGGAACTGCTGCACCGGATTGCGCAGGCGGACGTGTTCCTATTCCCGAGCGCGCGGGACGGCGGCGGCGCGGTGGTGGTGGAGGCCATGGCCACGGGCACGCCTGTCGTATGTCTCGATATCGGGGGACCCGGCTATCATGTCCAAGACATATGGGGCGTCAAAATTGATCCGGGCGGGACCGAGCAGGTCATACGCGACATGGCCCGCGCATTGCACCGCCTGCATGACGATCCCGAGCTGCGCACGGCTATGGGAAGCGCTGGGAAGCAACGCGTGCAGGACGTATACTTATGGGATCGACTGGGAGAAGAATTGAACAAAATCTATAAAGAGGCGTGTCGGGTGTCGGGTGTCGAGTGTCGATAATCTTGCTACCACTCATAAACATTCAATGCGGAATGACATGAACCACGCAAGTAATATACCTATGGGCCCCGGCACAGCACGCGACACGCGACACGCGACACCCTTTACCCCTCCCCTATGGCGGCGATATCTTATCTGGCCCTTCTTCCTCTGGGCGTTGGTCTGGAGCGCGGTGAATACGGGCCCTTGGCGACTGCGCTACGCCGGCAGTACCATGGACTATATTCACGGTTGGCGCGCCTACGCCGTCTTTGTGCCCGCCGTCATAGCGCTCGGCTACCTTATTCAACGGCCCCAGTCGCGCCGACTGATCTGCTCCGGAGGAATCGGCTTATTGCTGATCTACGGCGTGGTGGGCTTGGTTTCGTCCATGCTGATTTCCAGCCGTCCGGATACCGCCGTGTACTGGGCGGCCGCCTATGTAGCGGCCTTGCTGGCGCCTGCCGCCATGGCGGTTCAGCGCTATCCCACTTTGCGGGCGCGCGATTTCGTACGATTGAATTGGCTGGTGATTCTCATCATCGCCGGTGTCATTGTATTTCTCGGCGGGGAACACCTGTTCGGCGCGGAAATCAAGTGGGACGAACCGGAACGCTTTCGCGCCGTTGAACCGGTGGGGATGGAGGGCGTGGCGGATATCGCCATGCCGCGCTCTACCGGCGCCGGGCGCTATACGGGACTCTTCGCCGTCGTGGCGTTGGCGGGCTTGTGGAACGGCCGAATGTGGGAACGAGCCTTCTGGGGTCCGATCTTTGTCATCTTTGGCTTGGCCACGCTGCTGTATCACGGTCGCGGCGCGGCGGCGGGCTTCATGGGCGGGTGCTTGGCCGTGTTGGCGTTTTCCGGATCCGGCGGCAAACGAAGTATCGCCTTGTTCGGCTTGGTGGCGGCGCCGATCATCATCTTCCCCGACATCCTCGAATGGATCATCGCCTACATGCAACGCGGCCAGGATCCCGAGCGATTCATGACGTTTACGGGCCGCACCCGCGATTGGGCCATCGGCTGGGAACTGTTCAAGGGATCACCCGTCATCGGACTCGGCTTCTGGGCGGATCGCATCTACGTGCCGCTGGGCCATCACTTTCACAATAGTTTTGTGTATGCGCTGGTGACGGGAGGTGCGCTGGGCTTTATCCCGTTTGTCATGGTCTGGATTTGGGCTTGGATGCGCTTCCTTAAATTGCAGCGTATTCAAATGTTCTTGCCGCCGGCCGAAGCGCGCACCTTGATAGAAGTAGGCGGCGTGCTCACCTTTCTGACCTTGCGCAGCTTCCCTGAATCGACCGGCGCATTTTTTGGCGTGGACTTGTTTATTTTTGTGCCAATCTTAATATACTTGCAGATCATCGGAGATACCTATCTCCGCGCAAATCAACGGCCGGCCCACCGGGCGCCGGCAAGAGCCGCCGTGCGTCCGATGAGACCACACGCAGCTCCGGTCTAATGTGAGGAAACGTATTGATCATGAAGAAAGCATTGGTATGCGGAGCCGGCGGCTTCATCGCCGGCCATCTGGTGAAGCGACTCAAATCCGAAGGGTACTGGGTGCGCGGTGTCGATCTTAAGGAACATGAATTCGCGCCTTCCCAGGCGGACGAATTCGTGCTGGGCGACCTGCGCGATCCCGCGTTCGTCGCCGACGTACTCAGCGCCGACTTGGATGAGGTATACCAACTCGCCGCCGACATGGGCGGCGCAGGCTATCTCTTTACCGGCGATAACGACGCCGATGTCATGCACAACTCCGCCATGATCAACCTCAATGTCGTGGACGAAATGCGCAAGAAAGGCGTGCGCAAGGCGTTCTATTCCTCCTCCGCCTGCGTGTATCCTGAACACAATCAGATGGATCCCGACCACCCGACCTGCGCCGAGGACACCGTTTATCCCGCCGCGCCGGACAGCGAGTACGGCTGGGAAAAACTATTCAGCGAACGCCTCTTCGCCAATTACGCGCGCAACTACGATCTCGAAGTGCATGTGGCTCGTTTTCACAACATCTTCGGCCCGGAAGGCACATGGACCGGCGGCCGGGAAAAAGTGCCCGCGGCCGTGTGCCGCAAGGTCGCCGAGGCCGAGGACGGCGGCGAAATCGAAATCTGGGGCGACGGCAAACAGACGCGCACGTTCCTTTACGTGGACGAATGCGTCGAGGCCGTGCGTCGCTTGATGGAATCGGACTTCGCAGGACCGGTCAACATCGGGTCGGACGAACTCATCTCCATCAACGATCTCGCCGCGATGGTCATGGACATCGCCGGAAAGAAGGTGAGCTTGCGTCACATCCCCGGCCCGCAGGGCGTGCGCGGCCGTCAATCCGACAACCGCCTCATTCAGGAGAAACTCAACTGGTCGCCCTCCGCCCCGCTCCGCGACGGCCTCGAGAAGACGTACCCTTGGATCGCGGAACAAGTCGCGATAGCGGCCAAGACTTAACCGCAAAGCGCGCCAAGAACGCCAAGGCGGAAGTCGGATGACAGAATCATGGACAGCAGAATCATTACTATTGAGTTTTCTAAAGTTACAACTTATATTTCTCAACCATGAAGTATGTGGCCCGAACGTTGGAGCCGGAACTTAAGAAAGCGGCGCGCGGATTTCCAGCCGTGGTACTGACCGGACCGCGTCGCGCAGGCAAAACCTGGCTCCTGAATCACCTGTTTCCAAAAGCCGACTATCGACTGCTTGAAGACCCCGAAATCATTGCGCGCGTCCGTGAAGATCCCCAAGGCTTTCTCGATGAATTGACGCTCCCTGTCGTGCTGGATGAGATTCAAAATGTCCCGGAGCTATTCGGGCATGTCCGAGCCCGCATCGACCGCCGGCCGCGGCGTACCGGGCAGTGGCTGATCACAGGTTCACAGGAGGCGCCTTTAATGCAGGGGGTCTCGGAGTCCATGGCCGGACGGGCCGCCATCCTTCAGCTCTTTCCCTTTTCGACGCTGGAGAGTGAAAAGGTTACGCCTTTGCGCGGCGGCTATCCCGAAGCGCTGGCACGTCCCCGTCATGCCCGGCAATGGTTTTCCTCCTACCTGCAGACCTATCTGGAACGCGATGTGCGCGCGATAACGGCCGTCAGAGATATCACCACCTTTCGCCGCTTTATTTCGCTGTTGGCCAGTCGCCATGGACAGATGTTAAATAAGACAGATCTGGCCGCGCCTCTTGGAATCAGCGTCCCCACCATCACGCAGTGGCTCGGTATTCTCGAGGCGACCCAGCAGTTACTCGTCATCCCGCCCTTCTTCGACAATCTGGGGAAGCGCCTGATCAAATCGCCAAAGATATATTTGGCGGATTCCGGACTGGCCTGTCACCTGCTGGGTATCGACACCGTGTCCGCTTTGTCGCGATCGCCTTTCGCGGGCGCAGTCTTCGAAGGATTCATTGCCTCCGAAATCGTCAAGCATCAGGTGGGCGCCGGCAAACGGCGGGAATTATACTATTTCCGTGACGAACAAGGACTCGAGGTTGATTTTGTGATGCCGTCGCGCCAAGGGGGCGTTTCGCTGATTGAATGCAAGGCGGGGAAGACCGTCACGCCGGACATGG
>SKZA01000093.1 GCA_007127595.1 Kiritimatiellia bacterium | reverse complement strand
GCGCCGCGCGCAACGTCGTGTAACTATCGACGATTTTCGTCTTTTTGCTTCGGTCCGCCATGTTCGGCATCCGTGCGCCCCGCAAGAAACGCGGTCCGCATCGTCAGGTTCAGCGCGCGCGCCTACTTCTTGCCGAACAATCCGCCGGACTTGCCTTCCGCTTCGCCTTCTTCTTTCTTCGGCGCTGCAGAAGATGCCGCGGAGGACCCGCCTCCGGATGAGGGATTGACTTCCGAATGGCCAATGAAGGTGACGCCGTCTTCGACACTCAAGCGTTTCGCCTTGATGTCGCCCATTACCCTGGCGCTCGCCTGCATCTGAATACGGTCTTTGGCCGTGATGTTCCCCGTTATGCTGCCGGCCATGACCACGGAACTGACCGAAAGGTTACCCTTGATCTGTGCGTCCTTCCCGATTGTCGCATCGCCTTCACACTGAAGATCGCCTTCCAGCTTTCCGTTGATCTGAATCGAACCGGACGTCTTAATCGTCCCGATAATCTCTACATCCGACGAGATGATGGTTTGAGAAGTGTTACTCGCTTCCATGACTTGTTCCTTTCCTTATTGGGTTAACTATCTTTTCCGCGATGAACAGCGGAGAGCATGACAAGTCGGCGGCATGGCTACAAGACAATCATCATGGCCTTCATCCGCCCTGTCAGCCGAAACGCCAGATTCACATTCACGCCTTCGTCATTGCGTGACGTAACGAGCCATGCTAGATTCCGATCAACGATGAAGACATTCTTATTCCATATTCTGCCAGGCGCCTTATTGGTCCTAACGGCTTGCGAAGTTCGCTTGGATGACGAGCGGACACCCTCACCGGCCCCCGCCCCCATATCCGTGCATGAGGCCGTGATCGATAATCAGGTCGATGTGCTGCGTCGTCTCTATATGGAAGGGGCCGACTTGAATGCGCGGAACGAACAAGGCCTGACCCCATTGCATATTGCGATCGCGCTAGAGCGGGATTCTTTGACGCGGCACTTGCTGGAGTGGGAGGCGGATCCCAATCGTGCCGACCCCTATGGATCGTCACCGTTGCATATGGCCGCCAGTCGGGACATGCGGACGGTCGCCCGCCTACTGATCCGTCATGGCGCGGATTTGGCCGCCACTGACGACAATGGGTATACCCCGGCCGAGATCGCACATTTCATGAACCATTCCAGCTTGGTGGATTTCCTCATGGCGGCGGGCGCCGAGGATCCCCGTCAACGAGAGATCCCGACCCATACGCCGCAAGTCTCCCCCCGTCCCGCTGCGCTGGCCGAACTTCAGCCCACCCGAACGAACGACGCAGCGTTCCGCACATGGACCAGTAACGATCGCGAACAGATCACCGCCCGCTTTCTCGAATTGCGCGACGAGATGGTCGTGCTTCGCACGCCGGACGAGCAGACTATTCGTGTGCCGGTACAGCACCTGCACCCGGATGATCGGCAACGGGCTCAGGAAATGAGTCGCGGGCAGAATTGAAGAGGGACAATAGCGCGCATTGGTAAGGGCATAAGGGTTCGTGGAGGGACGACCTCCGTAATCCGCGGTTTCTTTTTCTCTGGTTGCGGCTATGCCGCGCTGTGTCTTCCCCGGCAGGGCTCTTCAACCCGAGCCCCCTATTTGTGCCAACAGGTCACACGCGATGTCCGCCACGCGTTCCGGTTTGAGGTCTCGCATGCATGCCATGTCTTTCTCCGGACGAAGACAAACACGAGCCCGACACGGTTGGCAGGGCAAGGCGCCGTGCTGCACCACGCGATGGCCTTCTCCATACGGTCCCGTTCGACGCGGATCGGTCGATCCGAATAGCGCCAGTACAGGGGTTCCCACTGCGGACGCCATGTGCATGGGACCGGAATCGACTGTTATCAAGAGGTCGAAGCTCTGGAGATAACCGCCCAACTCAACCAACGAAGTCTCACCGCAAAGATTGGTGATATCGGTATCCGTTCCACTATCAATCCGGTCACACGTCGATCGATCGTCTCTTGAACCCAGCAGGTAGGCCGAGCCCCCCACCCGCTCATGTATGGCGTCGATCAGGGCCGAAAAATGCTCCGGCGGCCAGTTCTTGGTCATCCAGCGCGAACAGGGGAGATACGCCACACGCGGAGACGGGGTAGCAAGCGATTGACTCGGAAAGGTGACCGGGAAACATGGCGTGTCGTCGGGCGTTAGATCAAAATGATGCACGAAATCCAGCGCCTCCTCCACAGCATGACGATTCTTGTCCGATGTCCCCGCAATTTCCCCATAGAAGATGCGGGCCCCTTCACGGTGATAGGATGGGCCGATTCGGCGATGCGCCCGCGCGATACGTGTTGCGATGGCGCTTTTCAAAAGCCCTTGAAAGTCGAAAACATATTCGTACGACTCAGCGCGCAGAGCAGTGATCCAGGCGTGAAGTGAGCGGAAGAAGCGGCGACGCGGGAATGGAATCACGCGATCCACGTCATCAAAGCGGGAAACCAGATCGACATATTCCGGTTGCGCGACCCAATCCAGCGAAAGATTCAGATCGCGCTTCAGGATGTGTACCGCCGGCAAGGCGTGGAACAGGTCGCCCAGCGAACTCAATTTTACCACAAGCGCTCTGGAAGGCCGTGACATGGCGACAGACTCAGCGCTGCCCCGCCTCTTCCAGCAAGGTGATCATGATGGCCTTCTGAGCGTGCAAGCGGTTCTCGGCTTG
>SKZA01000030.1 GCA_007127595.1 Kiritimatiellia bacterium | reverse complement strand
ATCGGCGGTGCCGACGGGCCCACATCGATTTTTATCGCCAACGCGCTCGCGCCGGAATTGCTCGCCCCGATCGCCGTTGCCGCTTACAGCTATATGGCCCTGGTTCCCGTCATTCAGCCGCCGATCATGCGGCTCATGACGACGAAGAAGGAACGGCAGATTGAAGTCCCGCCGTCCCGGCCGGTATCCAAGACTGCGGTGATCGTATTTCCCGTAGCCATTGCCGTTGTGGTGTCGCTCGCCATTCCCGCGGCTGCGCCCTTGATCGGGATGCTCATGTTCGGCAATCTCCTGCGCGAATCGGGGGTCACGGACCGTTTAAGCAAGACGGCGGGCGGCGCGCTCATCAATATCGTCAGCATCTTTCTGGGCTTGGTCATCGGCGCGACGATGGACGGACAAGGCTTTTTGAGTACGCAGACGTTGTTCATCATGTTGTTGGGCGCGGTCGCCTTCGCGTTCAGCACGGCCGGCGGCATTCTCTTTGCGAAGATCATCAACCTGTGTCTTCCGTCCAATAAGAAGATCAATCCCTGCATTGGCGCGGCGGGCGTCTCGGCCGTACCGATGGCCGCACGTGTCGTGCAGCAGTTTGTCTCGATGGAGACCGGCGGCCGGGTCAACCCGCTCATGGCCGCCATGGGCCCGAACGTCGCCGGCGTCATCGGCTCCGCCGTCACCGCCGGGGTCTTCCTGGCGCTGCTGGGGTCGTAGCGTCTTTAGAAAGGGGCTTGGCTCAACGTGGCCCCAGGCTTCATCACTTATGTCGGCAGATCGATGAAGAGGCTTGGGAAATAGTATGGGAGGGTTTTGGCGGGGAAGGCCACGCGGAGTTTGCCTTTCGGCGAAGGCGTTGCGAGGTAACCTTCGCTCAAACCGACTTTCGTGATGGACGCAGCCATGGTCATCCCCTTGCCTGTAAGCTCCATGACCCGTTCGCGCGGGAACTCGCCTTCCACAATGAGTGCGCTGACGACGCGGGCCAGATCCTCCCGGTGTTTTTTCAAGCCTGAAGCGTCGTACATGAAGTAGCGTTCGATCCGCTCACGTAGATCGGCGAGATCCAACAACCGATCCATGAATTGTATCTGGTCCAGCATGGTTTCGAGAAAGAAGCGGCAAAATTCCGCCAGTCCTCTGTCCGACAGATTACCACGACCATCGTAATCGTTCTCCCGTGCGCGATCCGCCGCCTGCAAGGATTCAAAGTATCGGTCCCGCGCGCGGGCCAACCCGCGGGACAGCGTCCACAGACCCTCGCCGGATAGTCCGTGATGAGTGAGCAGCGCTTGCGAGTGCAGTCGTGCGACGCGGCCGTTACCATCGCCAAACGGGTGAATCCAGGTCAGGCGATGATGGGCGGCGGCGATGGCGATGAGTTGTTGTGTGGCCAGGATGTCGGGATTCCCGTAGAACGCTCGGAATCGTTCCAGAAAGGCGGGTAGGGCCTTGAAGTCGGGCGGTGTGTGGCGGCCTACATCAACCATGAACGAGCGCAACCGACCCGGTTCAATCCGATATTCCTTCCCCGATGTTGTGTGCGCAATGTGCATGGTTTTCGGCAACTGGCGATAGAAGGCTTCGTGAATCCAGCAAATGAAATCTTGGCCATAGACGTCCACATTCTCCTCGCGGACGCGTTTGATCATGGTCGACTCGGCTTGTATATGCGCCTCAGCCAGTAACTGGTTCTCCTTTTGCTCACGGCCTTTTGCGGCGTCCGGGCGCAAGGCTCGTTCCACATCACGCGGTAGCGTCTTATGTCCCTCGATCAGGTTTGAGTAATAGCAGTTCATTGTCCGGACCAGGTCGGCAACAGCGTTTCGTACCAACGGAGCGACCACAGTCCCGGTTAAACGACCCGCTCCCAGAAAGATGGCTTGAGATAATTCAGCCAATTCCCTTTGTAAGGGTGCGGGGAATAGGGGTTCCATGGCTGTGATGTGGCGGTACGTTTCCATAACGGCATAATAGTGAAGATGTATATTGGATTATACAAGATAAATAACTCGCTGATTTGCAGGGTGATCTGATAATCTTTAATGGGCAATACCTGGAATAGTGAAGATGTTTGTGAAGATGTTCCGATTGGTCTTATCACGCTTCACAATCGAACGGGAGCATGGGCCCCGTCTCGTTAGGTAGCGCTTAAACAGGTGTCGATAGGCCGCCTTCCCTTGCGAGTAATACCCTATATGCTATTGCGCTGTGTGGACCTGTGTATATAATAGCCCATATACTATTATTCTGAACGGCGGATGGCGCGGGATGTCGAGCGTTTCATGAGCATCGCACCGGCGCATGGTGTCGATGGGCCGTAGGTGCTCCATGGTGTCCGGGCGGTGTGCGCTTGCCATGGGGCGGGTCGCGGAGATACCCTGTCTGGCGGCAACAACAGGCGTGTCGAAAAGCGGAGGTGGTCATGAAAACTCGTGGTTTGGGATGGATCGTGTTGTGTGTCGGTTTGCTGGGATCCGGCGGTGCGTGGGCCGAGGAGGAGGCGGAACGCGTCCTGAAAGAAATCGCCGAAGCCATGCTGCGTGTCGATACGTTGCAAGAGGAAAGCGTCATCAAAACGGAAATGATCTTGGATGGCGTCGAAGAGATCCTCGAACATCGGCTGAAGTTCAAATTTAGGCGTCCCAATGAGCTGGTAGCCGATATGGAATACATGAGGCTGGTCAGCGATGGGGAGACCGTGCGCTTGTCCAGTACGATGACCGGCCGCTACATGGAATGGCCGGTCGGTGAATCATTGCAAGAAACGCTCGAAGACAATGGCGTGTATGAAATGCTGCAATTCTGGGATACGACAAGGGCCTGGATCAGCAACGATCCGGCAGCATATCTGCAGAAGCTGAAAAAGCACGAATTCGAAATCCTGCCTGACGAGGAAATCGACGGTGCCCCGCATCGCGTTCTGCGCTACGGCTGGGGGCCGATGGGTGCGGATCTCATGCGTGTGACGGCATGGATCGATCACGAATACGGATTGATCCGCCGTTGTGAACTGCGCATGAAAGAAGGGTCAGATTTCCATTCGGACGGAGAGACTACCTTAGTGCGTATGGTGTCCGAGGTTGCGTCGCGCCAGGTGAACGAGCCCATCGCCGACGAACTGTTCAGTCATGCAACTGTTGAGCAAGCCAAGAAGGTGGCATCGATGATGGACCTGTTTGTGGGCTCCGTTGACGCGGACGAGATTGCGTGGTCGCGCGGCGCGGGCTTGTCCCGTTTCGAGCTGAGCGGTAAGGAGGCGCCCGATTTCGAGTTGGAACTGCTGGACGGATCGACGTTCCGGTTGTCGGAACAGCGCGGCAACATCGTCGTGCTCGATTTCTGGGCGACATGGTGCGGGCCGTGCGTCATGGCGCTGCCGGACGTGAAGAAGCTGGATGAGGAATATCGGGACCGCGGCGTGGTCGTCGTGGGGGTCAGCCGGGATCATATCGGCCATGAACGGCGCGTACGGGAGATGGCCGAGGAGAAGGAACTGGATTATGCGATCGGTATCGATACGACCGATGTCGGCGGGTCCTATCATGTGCGCGGGATTCCCTGCGTGGTCGTGATTGACGCCGATGGGATCGTCCAGGGGCGGAAAGTCGGCTATTCCCCGGCGGGCATGAAGGCGTTGGCGGAGGACATTGACCGGCTATTGGCGGGAGAGAAACTCGACACGGCCCGGCCGATGACGGAAGAGGAAGTCAAGGAGATGGAGGAAGAGCGCACCCGTCGCCGGCCCGCGCGCCGAACGACGATGGACGACCGGTTCTTCCGGGCCGTCTGGGAAAGCGATGTACGTGTGTCCGAGCATAGCGGACGGTTCGGGAACCGGATACAGGTGCGCATGCCGCCGCGCACCTTCACGCTGGCCAAGGGCGAGCAGGTGTTGGTGTTGCGCAGCGAAGACGGCAAGACGATGGCCGAGATTACATTGCCGCCCGAAGCGCGGAAGGCGAACGAGTTGCGCCAGCGGCCGACGCACCTGTATGTGCGACATCCTGACGGGGGCGTGGTCATTACCGCGCAGCAGTTCATGCGCGCCGTGGAACGGGAAGGAACCACCACCTCTTGGCGAACGGAGCGGATCACGGTCACGGCGCATGACCACGATGGCGAAGAGATCTGGGCGCGCGAGTTCGGCGAGAACAACTACATCCAGGTGCTCGACACCATTCCGGTGTCCGAAGAGGAAGACGTGTTGCTGCTCGCGTTCTGGAACCGGTTCATGTTGATCGATGCGCAGGGCGACGAATTGTTGAGTCAGTCGGTGGCCCACGGCGACCGCATCCATATCGTGAGAGAAGCGGCGAATGAACGGATCTTGTTCTACGTCTCGGGCGCCCTGAACGCGTGTTATGAACTGGTTCTGCCGGAGTCGGAACCGATGATCGAAATCGTCAGCGATTGATTTCTTCAATGGCCACGACACGGTCGCCGTCGAATTCGACGCGGAACCGATCGTATTCGTGGTAGGTCGGGACGTCGAGCCAGACGCTGTCGCGCACGGTGTACGTCTGCCCTGAACGCCGATCCCGCACATTGAAGCGGCCGTCCACCAATTGGCGACGCGTTTGTGTGTAATGGTCGGTATACGACCATACGGTCCACTCGCCGTCTTCTGTGCGGCGCGTATATTCGCGGTCCGGTTTGCCCAGGGCGAGAAAGACCATGTCCTCGTTGTAACCGATCTCGATCCGCCCGTCGCGCACGTTTTCCTGTACGTCCGGCGGGAAGGAATCGAAAAGGTCCTGATGCTTGCGAATCCGGGCGTCCGGCGTGGCACACGCGGACAGGAACAGGACGGGCAACACGAACAGCGCGAAGCGAGCGAGTCTTTTCATCTTTTGTCTCTTAGGCTCCTGAAATCCATCTCACATGTTCCGATCCCCCCCCGCGACCTGGACGCACGGTCACAGGGGAGAATATCGATATTGAAATACTATACCATCGCGCCGCTGAAGCGTCGAGCGACATGAATAGCCACTCGGGCGCGAACGTCTCACCCTGTGACGAGATGGCGCCGGGCGCTTCAATCGTGCTCCATCGATCCGGTTTCCATCGGAAGCGAGAAAATGTTAAAGGAGAACATCATGCACTTACGTTTGCGAATTGCGCTGCTTGTGCTGACCGCATTGGCATGCGGCGGTGGGATGTCTTCGGCGGATACCGGCGACATGAAGACAGTGATCTATCCGGTCGTATACGGCGATATGGACGCGCTGGAAGAGTTTGCGCGGACGGTTGTGGCGGAGGGAGGGCACGTGGTCAAGGATGCGCAGGGCCGGCGCCTGATTGTTGTGACGACGAGCGGGCGGCATGAGACACTGAACGAAGTGTTGGGCGATGCGGATGCGATGGCGGGTAATGTCCGCATCGACGTCCGCTTTCGCGAAACGGGCGTGACGCGCGATGCCGGCGCCGCTGTCCGCGGCGAGGGCGAGGTCGTCTTCGGGCCGGGCGGGCCGAACGGAACGATCGTGCTGCGGCCGGAGGTCCGGCATACCGTGACGGAAATGATCGACGATACCCGCCAGATGCTGATGGCGGCCAGCGGGCGAGAAGCCGTCTTGCGCGTGGGCGAAAGCGTGCCGTACATCGACTGGATCACGGAATACGGTTGGTACGGCGGGTATACGGAATCACGGATCCAGTGGCAGGACGTCGGCTCCTTTCTGGTGATGACACCGACGATCATGGGTGACGGATCGACGATTCATGTGCGGCTCACGCCCGAACTGCGCGGCCATGCCGACGGTCAACCGCAACGCGTGCGTTTTGCCGGGGTGTCGACTGAAGTGCTTGTGCGCGACGGACAAACCATTTCGCTGGGCGGTCATATCGAAGACCAGTCGTTCTATCGCCGCTTTCTCGTCGGCGTGGACCGTTCGGGCGCACAACGCCAATTGGATATTGAACTGACGCCGCACATCGTGCGTGTGGAAGGTCGCTAAACCGATCGCACACCATCTTTATGTAGAACCCAGTATCTTGTCACGCGGAAATAGTTTATAAGCTATCATTCCTCTCTGTTCCGTCTCCTTTTGCTCTGCGCCGGTAGTTGGGGTATGATGCGTGCGGGTCGGGAGTTGGTTGCCGGACTAGGATTCGAACCTAGACAAACAGATTCAGAGTCTGCTGTGCTACCGTTACACCATCCGGCAAAAAATGAGAGGCGTACAATGGGTGTGAATGTAGCAAGCCCGCGTACCGAATCAAGTATGAGTTTCCAGGAGGGAGTCCTTTTTGAACGGATCCATTCAATCCGCAGGCATAGCTAATCCGCCGCTGTATCTGACCCGGCAACAGGCGTTCGCTTCTCTCGAAGCCTTCTTCACGCTCTCCGACAAGGAGCGCACGCTGTATAGACGCGTCATGGCCAACGGGCCCATCCGCGGGCGCTACCTCGGCATGGACAACCCCGAAGACGCCGCGAATACCGACCAGGATCATCTCATCGCCCGCTTCACCAAATACGCTCGCTCCACCGCCCGCGACGCTGCGCAACAGGCACTCGAACGCGCCGAACTCGCGCCGGGCGATGTGGACGTGCTGGTGGTCAATACCTGTACGGGTTATCTCTGTCCTGGCCTGACCTCCTACCTTGCCGAAGATCTTGGCCTGCGCGAATCCGTGCGCGCACTCGATATCATGGGCATGGGCTGCGGCTCGGCGATCCCGAATCTGCAGGCCGCCTGCGGCTTGCTTCAACTGAACGGCAACGGCACGGCCTTATGTGTCGCCGTCGAAATCTGTTCCGCGACACTCTTTATGGATCCCGATCCCGGCGTCATCGTCAGTAACGCGATCTTCGGAGACGGCGCAGCCGCCCTCGTCCTGCGGGGAACCGCCGCCCCGGAGCGTCCGACGCTCATCGATTTCGAATCCGTGTTGTTACCGCAACATCGCGAGGCGCTGCGCTACCGCACGGAGCAACATCGTCTGCGCAACGTCTTGAGCCCGAACGTCCCTGAACTCGGCGCCGATGCGGCGCAACGCGCGGTAACGCGACTCCTGAAACGGCACGACCTCGCCAAGGATGACGTGGCGCATTGGGTCGTGCATCCGGGCGGCACGCAGGTTCTCACGGCGTTCGAACGCAAACTCGGCCTGCCCCGACAGGACCTGCGCCATTCCTACTCCGTCTTTGAAGCGTACGGAAATATGTCGTCGCCGTCCGTCTGGTTCGTCTGGGAGCGCATGCTACGCGAAGACGCGCCGGCCCCGGGCGCCTGGGCAATCATGCTGTCGTTCGGCGCAGGCTTCTCCGCCCACGCCGCACTCATCCGGTTCTGATCTTTCTTGAACAGAAGCTCGCAAAGGCTTGGGTGGGGGAGCGGACCTCCGCGGTCAAGGCTAGCCCGTTCCTGTTTTGGGGTATAGGATGCGAGGAGCAACACTTGAGCCCCTTCAAACAGGAGCGCGGCTGGTGGGCGCGTTGGAAGCGGATCGAGTAAGTGTATCCGATCAAGTGTGTCGCTTAAGTGTATGGACTCTTAACCGCCACCCTTACTCGGAGACCCTTACTCGACAAACTTACGCGGACGTCCACCGGCCGACTTTGTCACCACTCCATCCCCCACCGCCGAGCAGTCCAACCGTCCAACCGTCCAACTGTCCAACCGGCCAACCTTACATTCTTTGCGAGCTTCTGTTCAAAAACGGAAATTTCTTGGCAGGGACGCGGCGAATCGTGCATAGTCCGCCCCTCATTTCACACGAATCACGCCATATTGTTGAGGAAATCATGTACACTGCATCGGACTTACGCAAAGGGCTAAAGATCGAGATGGATGGCGCGCCCTGCGTCATCACCGACTTCCAATTCATGAAGCCGGGCAAAGGGCAGGCCCTCTATCGCTGCAAGATCAAGAACCTGATCACCGGCGGCACCGTGGACAAAACCTTTCGCGCGGTGGACAAGATCGATAAGCCGAATCTCGAGGAGCGCGACCTCATCTACTCGTACCAAGACGGCGAACATTACGTGTTCATGGACAGCTCGACCTATGACCAGGTGCTCATTGACGCCGAGGTGCTCGGCGAACAACGTCATTTCCTTGCCGAAGACATGGAGGTCCAGATCCTGTTCCATAACAATCGCCCGATCGAGGTTACCCTCCCGTTCTTCGTCGAAAAGACCATTGAGGAAACCGAACCCGGCGCGCGGGGCGACACGGCCACCAACGTCATGAAACCCGCCAGGATCGAGAACGGTTACGAGATTCAGGTCCCGCTCTTCATCAATCAGGGCGACCGCGTCCGCATCGACACACGCACGGGCAAATACGCCGACCGGGTCTCGAAGGGGTTCTAGCATCTTGCGCCCTGCTTTTTTTGAACAGAAGCGCGCAAAGTCTGGGGTGACGGGAGCAGCCCCCCCGCGGTCAAGGCGAGCCTGTTTGATCTTTTTTCTGGGGGGGGGATGAATGGGCAATATCTGATAGCTCAAACGTTGTACACCTCTCCTCAACACAAAAAGAAAAATACGGGCTCGGCCTGACCACGGCAGTTCGCTTCCATCGCCGAAGCCTTTGCGAGCTTCTGTTCAAAAAATCGCATGAACACCGGACTACAGCGACTACACGCGAAGCGCGCGGCGCTTGAACGTCGCGCGGCCTGTCTGCGCGCCATCCGCGAGTTCTTCCATTCCCGCGATTTCATGGAAGTGGAAACGCCGGTCCGACTCCGCGCACCCGCCCAGGAACGGCATATCGACGCTGAACCCGCCGGCGCGCTCTTCCTGCGCACCTCGCCCGAACTGCACATGAAACGCCTGCTCGCCGCCGGTTACGAGCGCCTCTATCAGATGGGCCCGTGCTTCCGGCGCAACGAGCGCGGCCCCTTGCATCATCCCGAATACACCATGCTCGAATGGTACCGCGCCGCCGCCGATTACCACGATATCCGGCGCGATACCATCGACCTCATCCGACACGTGACACGCGCCGTGCTTGGCGCGGAACAGTTCGTCTGGCAGGGCCGCACCATCCGCACGAACGACGAATGGTCGGTCATTAGCGTGCGCAACGCGTTCATGCAATGGGCCGGCTGGGATCCCGTCGCCGCCTACGAACCCGACCGGTTCGATCTCGACCTTGTGGAGAAGATCGAGCCGGCGTTGCGCGAACAGGAGTCACCGGTGATCCTCACCGACTATCCGCAAGCCGCCGCTGCGCTCGCGCGCCTGAAACCCGACGATCCGGACGTGGCGGAACGTTGGGAGCTCTACATCGCGGGCCTTGAAATCGCCAACGCCTATTCCGAACTCACCGAACCGCGCGAACAACGCGAACGATTCAATCAGTGCGCGGAACAACGGCGCGCGGCCGGCTTGACGGCGTATCCCGTCGACACCGCGTTCTTCGCCGCGCTCGAGCACGGTTTGCCGCCATGCGGCGGTATCGCGCTCGGGGTCGATCGCCTTGTCATGCTTCTCGCAGACGCCCCAACCCTCGCGGATGTCGTGGCGTTCACGGAATAAGCCACACGCGTCGCCGAACGTTTTTGAACAGAAGCTCGCAAAGGCGAGGGTGGCAGGAGCAATCCCCCGTGGCGAAGGCGAGCCTGTTTGTTTATTTGGGGGGACGAGAGGGCAAAATCTGATGGCTCAAGCATTGTCCACCTCTCCTCAATCAAAAAGAAAAATATGGGTTCGACTTGACTGAGGAAGCTCGCATCCTTCGCCGAAGCCTTTGCGAGCTTCTGTTCAAAAAAGCATTCGGCGTTGCCCTGGTCGTGTGCATCCGCTATCGTGAACCTTGCTTATGAAACGGAAATCGACCGACCGCATGTCGCGGATAGTGGGATTGGCGCCGGACACCGGTGACGGACACGTGCGCGTGACGGAAGGCGACGGGTTTCACGTCTGGCTGGGTTCCGAAAACACGCACGCGGCCCTGAACGCGTGGTGCGAAAGGATCAACGCCGCCCTCAAACGCGAAGGCCGCACGCTCGACGACCTTACCGAAGCCGAGTTCATGGATTTTGTATCGCGCCTGAACGATGCCGGGCCGTCATGAACATTCTCTTCCTCTCCAGCCGCGTCCCGCACGCCCGCTCCATGGGCGGTCACCAGATTGTGTACCAACGCATCCGCGGCCTCATCCGGCGCGGACACCGCGTCGGCCTCGCCGCCCTGGACCGTGACGACGTCCTGCCGGAAGGCGATCCGCTTTACGACGAACTGGACACCGTGCGCCGCGTTCCGGCGCCAAAACGCGGCGGGTTGTTGCATCGCGTAAAGGATTACGCGCTTGCTCGCGTTCCGCCGCCGTTCTGGCCCTATCGCTCACGCGAGATGTATCGCGTCGCCGGCGACCTGGCGGACGAACGCGGCTATGAAGTCGTCGTCGCCGAATTCTGCTCCATGGGGCAATACCTCTATCACAACCCGTGGCT
>SKZA01000336.1 GCA_007127595.1 Kiritimatiellia bacterium | reverse complement strand
CTTGCCGCTTGTCCCGTGTCGGAACGATTCTATGAAATCGGCAAACCCGAAGGACTGGCGGAACTGGAAGCGTACTTGGCGAGGGGAGACGCGTCATGAAGAGGGCGGTATTTATTGATCGGGACGGCACGCTAAACCGAATGGTCTACGATGAAACACATGGTTTGATGGATTCGCCGCGACGTCCGGAACAGGTGGAACTGATTCCTGGCGCGGGCCGTTTCCTTAAGGCAGTCAGGGACATGGGGTACCTGGCAATCGTGGTGTCAAATCAGCCCGGTCTCACGAAAGGCACAATGACGGAAGACGAGTTGCTGGCGGTCAATGAACGGCTGGCCGACTTGCTGCGGGAAGAGGGCGGGGCGTGGGATGACATCTATTATGCGGCGTATCATCCCGGCGGCGGTCCCGGCGCCCGTCCCGCATATGAAGAGCGGGGCGATTGGCGCAAACCGGCCCCGGGGATGTTGACGGCCGCGGCGGACAAACACGGCATTGATCTGGCGTCGAGTTGGATGATTGGCGACGGCCTTGTGGATGTGCAGGCCGGCCGCGCGGCGGGGTGTCGCACGATCCTGCTCGGGAACGTGAAGATGGAGCAGGTGCAAAGATTTGTGAATACGGAAGGCGCCGAGCCGGACCATGTGGCGCGGGATTTGGAGAAAGCGTTGGAGCTCATCCGGGCTTCTGTGTGATTCTCTACTCACCCTCCAAATCAGAGGACATACCCCAAACGGCCTCCTCGCTATTTTGTGTGGGTAGATCGTAGGTCCGAAGTCCGTTCGGACCCCGTTCCTGAATGGAGCAAAAAGAGCCCTGCGGGCTCGCCTTGCGCCTGCTCTGGCGCATGGTCCCAATCGGAGTTGGGACCTACGGGAAGGCCACAAAGCAATACATACATATCGACTGTGGCTCGCATCCACACCAAACAGCGAACAGCCCCAAAACGCTTGGGCGACGCTCTGCGGAGCCGAGTTACTGACACAGATAAAGAATCGATCACGGCTCGGCGGGAGCCTCGCCCTCCAGGCGCCGGCGTGTAGCGATTGGTTTGGCGGTGACTGCACGGCATTCATTCTTCTTGAGATCGCGCCCGGCCTTTGGCACCGTAACGGGGCAAGATGAGCGAAGCGAAAAACAAAGTCCTATCCGTTGTCGTCCCTTTCCTTGATGAGGAAGAGAATCTCCCCATTCTCTACGATCGCCTGATACGGGTGATGAAGGACGAGCCCGAGGAACTCCGCATCATCTTTGTCGATGACGGCAGTACCGACGGCTCGACCCGGTGGGTGGCGGATAAGATTCGGGAAGACGATCGCGTCTCGCTGGTGGTCCTTTCACGCGATTTCGGCCATCAGGTCGCCATCACCGCCGGCATGGATTATGCGGACGGAGACGCGGTGGTGATCATTGACGCCGATTTACAGGATCCTCCGGAGGTTATTTCGCAATTGCTGGCCAAATGGCGTGAGGGATATGAGGTCGTCTACGCCGTTCGCGACAGTCGCGCGGGCGAGACATGGTGGAAAAAGACCGGCGCCAAATGGTTCTATAAAGTCTTTCGCGCTGCGGTGAAAGTGGACGTGCCCTTGAATGCCGGCGATTTCCGCTTGGTGGATCGCACGGTGATCGACTCGCTGCGCGGCATCCGGGAACTGCACCGGTTCATGCGCGGCTTGACCTCATGGGTCGGCTTCCGTCAATGCGCGGTACATTATGAGCGCGCGGCCCGCGGCGCCGGCCGCTCAAAATACTCTCAATGGCAACTATTCAATCTTGCCTGGGACGCGATGACTTCCTTCTCGGGCGTCCCTTTGCGGTGGGTGACGGGGGCGGGGATGATGGTCTCCGTGCTTGGCGCGCTCTTGGCGGCTCGTATCGTCATCGAGAAGCTGATCAATCCCGAAACCATCGTGCCCGGCTGGGCCACGTTGGCGACGCTTATCCTGTTGTTGAGCGGCGTACAGCTTGTGTGCCTGGGCGTCATGGGCCAATACATCAGCCGCATCTTCGAAGAATCCAAGAAACGTCCGCTCTACTTTGTGCGCGAGGTCGTGGGTGCGGCCGCCAGAAAATCACCGGAAACTTCGTCTCCTTGAGCATGAAACACGCCTTTAAGTTGGCAGGTCTTGCGCTCATACCTTTCATCCTTTTGGAAGTGGGGTTGCGCGTGGCGGGGATTGGCGGCAGCATTGTTTATGAAGAGCATCCCGCATACGGTTATCGGCCCGCACCGTCACAGCGCTTTTCCACACTGGGCCATCCCATTACCATCCTGACCAACGGATACCGGGGGCCGATTGAGACGTCCGATACGCTCTTTGTCGGTGATAGTGTGACCTATGGGACCGCCGCGATACCCGATGACACCGTATTTCCAGCGTTGCTGGGCGGCATGAACGCGGGTGTGAACGGATGGGGACCCCAGAACATCGAGGGCTTTCTTGCCGTGGCGGATTTGGACGGTATTGAGCGAGTGGTATGGGTCTTGCCCTCCTGCGATGTCTTGCGGCCTTTCATGACGCTGCGCGAAGGATTGATCAGTACCAATCGGCGCATGCTCTTGCGCAGCGAGTATCTCATGCGGTTTCTCTGGTATGGCTTGCTTCGCCCGCATCCCGATCTCGACGATCCCAATGAGTTCGAGTCGAATGTCGCCGCCGTCCTGTCCGCATATGAGCGGTTGCATGAGAGCGGTATCGAATTGCTTGTTG
>SKZA01000157.1 GCA_007127595.1 Kiritimatiellia bacterium | reverse complement strand
GTCGCCTTCCAGAAGAAGACAAGGAGTTCTGAATGCGCATGGAGGGCGAGGGCGGCGATTCCTCGACTCCACTCGAAATGACCAGGGACGATGGAGGTCGGAGAAAGGAAAAAACGGTCACAATCCTACACTCGCAACCACGAGATCGATGGCGTCATGCAGCGCATGGTTTCGCTCGAAATAACCTAGTGTGGTGATTCATAAATTATTTCACATTGGAGGGTCACGCTTCCGCGTGACCCGGACGCGCGGAAGCGCGTCCCTCCAAAGGGAATGCCCATTCGCAAGGTCCATGAATATTGCACGAGTACGTGCGCGATCTGTGTTGACCAATGCATTGAGCGATCCAGCCCCGGCATGGTCTGCGGTTAGCCAGGCATCTCCGGGAGGGCCCGCGGCTCTCGGGCCATGGACGGCAAGGCCGCCGTTCCTCCTTTTATCGATCGATAAGAATTAGTGAATGGTATGGTGTCAACACGACAGGATAGGTTCTACTAACGAGACGGTCCCAAGGGATACGCATTCACTTCTTTGACGTCCCCGCACCCAATAAATTGGTCGCTTCATCCAGCAAGAGGGTCGCGCAGGCGCGTTTCCCAAGTGCGCCCCATGGAGATTCGGTATGATCGGCCTTGATGAATGTGTACGTGCCGCCCTCGGCGTCCATGGCGTCGGGATGATTCAGCAGGATGGCGTCCAGATGTTTCTTCTTCAACTTGGCCCGTGCTTCCTTCAGGCCTTCGCCGCTTTGAAGGGCGAATCCAATGGTGCGTTGTTTCTTCTTTTTCGTGACCGATAAGGTCGCGGCAATGTCCGGGGTGGGGGTCAACTTCAAGGATATGTCGCCCGACTTCTTTTCTTTCTTCTCCGCCGCTCTCGTCGTCGGTCGATAATCCGCCACGGCCGCCGCGAAAATGGCGATATCCGCCTCCTTGAACGGCTTCTTTGCTGCGTCCAGCATTTCCTCGGCGCTTGTCACCGGGACGATCCGGACGCCGGCGCGTCGCGGCAGGAAATCAGGATGCACCGGCCCGGTGATGAACGTGACCGCAGCGCCGCGATCCGCGGCCTCTTCGGCAAGCGCTTTCCCCATGCGACCGCTGCTGGCGTTACCGAGATAACGGACCGGGTCCAGATGTTCCCGCGTCGGTCCCGACAAGATCAATACGTTTCGGTCAGCCAGGCTTTGTGCGCGGGCGAGGGCCGTCCCGATCAATTCCAGCACCACCGCGGGCTCCGCCATGCGGCCCGCGCCCTCCATGCCGCACGCCAACGTCCCGGAATCGGGCCCTACACGCACCCAGCCGCGTTCCTCCATGATGCGAACACCATCCTGAACCGATTGCTGTTCCCACATTTCGACGTTCATGGAAGGGCAGAAGAAGCGACGACACGTCGGGGGCAGCGACAGCGCGCACATCGACACGATCTCGTTGCCCAGACCCTGAGATAGACGTCCGATCATGTCGGCTGTGGCGGGCATTAACACGAATATGTCCGCGCGCGTTGCCGGATACAGGTGGGGATATAGGTCGTCGCCGGATTCCTTCTCGGCGTCGGGGAACGACTGGGTCAGCACGCGATTACCTGAAACGGCGGCGAACGTGAGCGGGGTGACGAACTGCGTGGCCGCCTCGCTCATGGCCACATGCACGTCGTGCCCCTGTTGGCGCAATCGGCTGACCACCTCGACGGTCTTGTACGCGGCAATCCCGCCACAGATGCCAATGAGAATGGTGGCCCTTCGCTGCTTTGTCCGTTCCTTAATCATGACATAGGTGTCCGAAGGCTGGTTAGTTTTGCTTGGTCCTCTTGGGCGTGCGCAACTCGAGTTCGGGAAAATAGGTTTGATAGCGACGCGCATCGGCCGTACACAGCGGAATCTTCAATATAGAGGCATGTGCGCCGATAAAGAAATCAGGCAAAGGGATGCGGGGCGCCGGCTCCGCCGCGCGCTGCTTGCGGACCTTACTATAAGCGGAATACGCAGCCGCACACCGTTCAGCGCAAGCGCCGGGAAGGTCGACGATCTCCACGCCCCACGCGCGAATCGTATCGGCGGCTTTGTCCGGCGCGCTTTCTCCCACGCACAGTTCCGCCAATACAACGGGATTAATCATGGCCCCGTCGGAGCTGACCTCAGTGACGATCATTTCGCGGGCCCATTTGTGATGGCGCGATGTTACATCACTCGCGTAGATAAGCACGTTGGTATCCAGGAAGATCACGGTTCCCTTGTTATGGTCCTCAAGCGGGACCACGACAGCGTGGGTTGAAGCGAGTGCTGCGCGAGCGCCTTTTTGACCTCAGCTTTCGAGAGGCGCCGCCGGCGCGTATCGGGAACAAGTCTGACGAGCACATATCGTCCCGCCCGATCGCGAGATACTTCGAATATGTCGCCGGGTTTGGAGCCGGGCAATACAACCCGCCGCTTCTGGTCTGCAACGGCCGTCTTCATGGTGGGAATATCCCACCTCGGCATGCCCTTGTCAAGCACGGGAACCGTCGGTGGTTGATGCTATCCCAAAACCCGGCTCGGCGGGAGCCTCGCCCTCCACTTGCCCTGCCATTCCTTTGACATTCTTATGGAGGGCGACGCTCCGCGGAGCCGATTTGAAGCTATGGGGCAGGTTCCAATGTCTCCGTCCCGCTCAACTCTCCTTGAACTGCGAAACGAGGCTTTGAAAACTCTTCTTCGCGTCGCCGAACAGCATGCGCGT
>SKZA01000390.1 GCA_007127595.1 Kiritimatiellia bacterium | reverse complement strand
GCATCGCGTCACGGTGTGTCGACGGCGGAGATTGTGGACCTGAACCAATTGGCCGATCCGAACGCAATACGGATCGGGCAGAAATTATTGCTGCCTCCGCACGCTCGTGTGACAGCTCCGCGCACCGAACGCCCGGCGCCGACGCCGAGTCCTGCGCCGACGCCCGAAGGCGCCACCTATGTGGTGCAGTCCGGTGATAGCCTTTCGCGCATTGCCAACCGTCACGGCGTAACCGTAGCCCAGATCGTGGCCGCCAATAACATCACGGATCCGAACCGAATTCGTGTCGGTCAGGAATTGATCATTCCGGGCGCCGATGCGCCCCAATCCGCCCCGGCGCCCCGACAAGAGCGATCCGCGCCGGCGGAACGTGAACGTGAGCGGGACCGCCCGTCGCCATCCGCCGCCGTGGCCCCGGCCCCGGCGCCGGCGGAACCGGGTTTTGCCGATGCAGGCGACCCGTTTCCGTATACTGTCCGGGCGGGCGACACATTTGAGAGCGTGGCGCGTGATTTCGCCGTGCTGAAGGATGAAGTCCTGCGCCTCAACAATATGAGCGGGGATGAAACCCTGCGCCCCGGCCAGACCTTGATGATTCCTCCGGTGCGTTAATGTGGAGGAAGACGACGTGCTTCTTCGGCCAATGGCTGGAACGAGATAATGTGAAGATAGGCCGGCGCCCCGCAGGTGCGCATACGCGTCAGTTTAACGATAGTTTGACTTTGTATAACCCACCGCCCCCCACGGCCTTGCGCCGTGGGAGCGGAAAGTGCGGGAGAAATCGGGCTTCGGGACTTGGATCGAGCCTTAATAGGAGCGAGGGGAGCCCAAAAGGTCCCGCCTTCGCTCCATACAGGCTCGAAACGTAGAGTGATTTTGGACTGCTCCACCCAACTTTTTGCCCCCCACGGCACAAGGCCGTGGGGACGCGGAATGCTTACGTTGACGCCCATGCGCAGGTGCGGGGCGCTTGTCGCTTCAGGCGTTATCTCGGAGCTTCCTTGCAGAATGCGAAGAACGGCGCGCTAGTCTATCGGGAGGAACGGTCCGCATGTGGAGGACGGCGAGTATTCTGGTCGGCGTGGTGCTGATTCTCACTGCCTTCGGTCTGGTCATGTTGGCCAGCACGAGCGGCGTACACGGCGTCCAACAGTTCGGCGATCCACACTTCTTCGTCAAACGTCAAGCTATTGCCTTATGCGTGGCGTTGGTATTGGGTTATCTTTGTTATCGGGTGGATTACGAAACCTGGCGTGTCTGGGCGATCCCGTTTACGATTGTAACATGCGTGTTGCTGGTGTTGGCGCTCACGCCGGGCATCGGCGTGACCGTTAAAGGGAGCAGCCGCTGGATACGCTTGGGCCCGCTCACATTTCAACCATCCGAACTGGCCAAATTGGCGGCCATTGTCCTGGTCGCATGGTACGTGTGTCGTTCACCGCGCCAGATGCGGGAATTTGCCCGAGGCCTGATCCTGCCCATGGCAATATTGGGTGTGATCCTCTTGCTGATTCTCGCCGCGCCCGACTTCGGAACGACCTTTCTGGTCGGAGTGGTCGGGATGCTCTTGATGTTCGCCGGCGGCACGCGGATTCCGTATTTGGTGGTCACCGGGGCGTTGGGCGGGGCCGCGCTCCTGATCCTGATCATGCATGACAGTGTCCGGATGCGCCGTCTGTTTGCGTACATGGATCCGGACAAATACGCGCAGGACGAAGCCTTTCAGCTCTTGGGCGCACTGTACGCGTTTGTGATCGGGGGCGCGACGGGTGTCGGGCTGGGGCAGAGCATCCAAAAACGCTTCTATCTGCCCGAATCGCATACGGACTTTATCTTCGCCATTATAGGAGAGGAACTGGGATTCATTGCTTCGCTCTCCGTTGTACTGCTTTTTGCGACATTATTCCTCTGCGGTTTTAGAATCGCCATGCGCACGGCCGATCTGTTCGGTCGTCTACTCGCGTTGGGGATCACATTGATGATTACCTTGCAGGCGGCCTTCAATATTGCCGTTGTCACGGGCGCCGTTCCGACCAAGGGCTTGCCGTTACCGTTCATCAGTTATGGCGGGTCCAGTATCGTGGTGACCATGATGATGGTCGGGATCCTGGTCAACATCGCCCTGACGGCGGATGAGGTGGAGGAATAGGGGCCGTGTGGTCCCGTTCCGGAACGTGACAGTGTCTGGACGGGACAGAGCCCGTCCCTCCATGATGTGTCGTGGAAAAGGAGGGACGACCTCCGTGTCGTCCGACTTCTTGATCGTGATAGAATCGGACGGGACAGAGCCTGTCCATCCATGGTGTGTCGTGGAAATGGAGGGACGACCTCCGTGTCGTCCTCTTTCGGCTACACCACCACGCGATAGATTTCCAAGCTCCACAGATGTCGGGAACGCTTCGTGATATAATCGATCACGCCTTCCTCTTTCATGCGTTCCATCGCGTCCATGTTTTCCTTGAATTCATCGCAAAACGGCACCCATTTGCTGGCCACCGCTTCTACGCTGTTGTTGTAGAGCTCGCGGGCCGCGGCCAGGATCTTTTTGTGATCCGCCAGACTCAAAACGGGAAAGTACAGTTCCCCTCTATCTTTAAGATAAGCGCGGGCGCGTTTAAGCATGTCAATGGTGGGCCCTGTACCGTCATGGCCGCCGGTTGGAATGCTGTCCGGATACCAAGGCGAAATGCGGGAGACCCCTTCGGCCATGCCGGACACGTCATCGATGAT